>SLSP01000287.1 GCA_007130345.1 Thermoflexales bacterium | reverse complement strand
CTGCATCCGCAATTCATCTTCATCTGCGGCGTGGTGAGCAACGACAGCGCGGCGGCGGCCCTGGCGACCGCCTCGCTGTGGATCGCGGCGCGGGCGCTGCGGCGCGGGCTGACGGATGTGCAGGCCATCCTCGCCGGGGTGTTGGTGGGATTGGCGCTGCTGACCAAGACCAGCGTGCTGCCGCTGCCGGTGCTGGTCGGTGCGGCCCTGCTCTGGGCGGCGTGGCGCGCGCGCCCGCAACTCTGGCCCACCGCGCGGATGATGGGCCTTTACGGAAAAATCACGGCGCTGGTGGGGGGCTGGTGGTACACGCGCAACCTGGTGCTGTACGGCGATCCGCTCGGCATCAGCCACCACATCGCCACGCCCTGGGGCCGCCCGGCCCCGGCGACGCTGGCGCAACTGCTGCGCGAGTTGCCGCTGCTGCTCCGCTCGTTCTGGGGCGCTTACGGGTGGGGCCACATCTTCTGGCCGGAGGCGGTCTACGTCGCGCTGTGGAGCTTGAGCCTGGGCGCGCTCGGACTGGCGGCGGCGCGCGCGCTCCGCGAAGTCCGTACCGAGCGCGCTGCCACCCCGCGCTTGTCGGCGTTGCTGCTGGCGCTGACGTGGTGCGGCGGGATTGTGGTCGCGCTCGGCGTGTGGATGCGCCAGGTGGGAGCGCCGCACGGCCGGCTGCTCTTCCCCGCGCTCGGCGCGTGGGCGCTGCTGCACGCCTACGGGCTGCGCGACCGCCCCACCCTTCGCCAAGCGCTACTCGGCGCGATGGTGATGACGGCGGCGCTCGCACCCGGCGCGCGACTGTGGGCCAGCTTCGCGCCGCCGCGCCTGCGCGCTCTCGAATCGCTGCCCCGCCACGTCATCCCCGTCGATCTGCGCGCCGGGCCGGCGCAACTGCTCGGCGTCGCGGTGGATCGGGAGCGCGTTGCGGCGGGAGAGACCATCGCGGTCACGGCGTGTTGGGCCGCGACCGCGCCTATTGACGAGGATTACACCGTCTTCGTCCACCTCATCGGGCCGGAGAACAGCCGCGTGGCGCAGCGGCACACGTATCCGGGCCTGGGCCGCTTCCCCACGTCGCTGTGGCCGGTGGGACGCGCGTTCTGTGAGACGTATCATGTGCGCGTCGAGCGTTGGGCACCGGGGCCGACGCGCTATTGGCTAGAGGTGGGGCTGTTCGAAGCTGAGGCGGGCGCGCGCGTCCCCACTCGCAACGCCGAGGGGCATTCCGTGGAACCGCCCATCGTCGGCGCGGTGGTGGTGACGCCACGCCAGCCCGCGTCCGTGCCGGCCCATCCGCTGGAAACGACGCTGGCGGACGACGCCATCGCGCTGCGGGGCGTCGATGCACCACGCGAGGCCGCGCCGGGCGCGACCGTCGCCGTGACGCTGACGTGGGAGGCGCTCTCGCCGCCGGGGGGGGATTACGTGGCGTTCGTGCATCTGTGGCGGCCCGGCGATCCCGCGCCGCTGGCCCAACACGACAGTCCGCCGCGTGAGGGCTGGTTCCCCACGCACCTGTGGCGCGCGGGCGATGTGGTGGTGGACGCGCATCCGCTGCCGCTGCCGACCACGCTCGAACCCGGCGAGTATCCGCTGTGGGCGGGGCTGTATCGCGCCGATGACGGGACGCGGGCCGCCGCGCGCGGGCCGGAGGGGGCATATCCCTTCGATCTGGTGCCGTTGGGCACGCTGGAGGTACACGCGCCGCCGGATTGACCGGGCCGGGTTGCTGAAAAGCGCGTTCCGCCGTAAACTATGCAACATTCCGCGTGATGGTGCGTAGTATAAGGATAGGATTGTCTCACACAGGCCAACTTCAGTCTGTGTGTAGCACGAATTTTGATGTTTGACGCATGACTCCCCTGAAAAAAGGGCAAAAATCCGATTTTTCCACGCGCGACCTACTACTTATATGAAATTCGCACGTGAAAAATCTATTGATAGTATCAAGTTTCTAAAAAATCGGATTTTTTCAGTAGCGTCGCGCATAACGTTTGACAAACAGGAGTGATTCTATGACCCAAAAGAAACGCGAGGAGATTATTTCTAGCATCGGTCTCATTGTATTGGGGCTTGTATTGCTGGCATATCAACTCATTCCCGGTCTGCGAGCATGGTACACGCTGACTTTCTCGTGGCCGATGACGGTTATTATGGTCGCCTTTGTATTGCTCATCATCGGGTTGCTGACGGGCACGCCGGATATGCTGGTTCCCGCGTGCATTGTGGGGGGGATTGGCGGCATTCTGTATTGGCAAAACGCTACCGGCAACTGGGGAAGTTGGGCCTATGTGTGGACGCTGATCCCCGGCTTCGCCGGTACCGGCACGCTGCTTGCCGGGGTGATCCAGGGGAAACGCAAGGAGATCAAAGAAGGCGGGGAGGCCATTCTGACCAGCGCGGTGCTGTTTGTGATATTCGGCGCGCTGCTCGGCGGGTTGTTCAGTGAACTGGCCCTGGAAACGTACTGGCCCGTGATTTTGATTGTGTTGGGCGTGGTCATTTTCGTGAAAGCGCTGATTTCCAGCAGACCACGTGAGGCGTAATTCCATGCGCGACGGGCGAGTATGGGGCAGTGTGCTATTGGTGGTCATCGGGGCCTTGTTGCTGCTCAACAATCTGGGCTATTTGGCCCCTCTGGGATTGAGCGCGTGGCAACTGATCGGGCCGTTGGTGCTGATCGGGTTGGGCGGGTGGATGCTGTGGAGTTCCATCGCGGCCAAGCCCCGGCTGGAGACGGCCACGCTCGCCATCCCCAGGGGAGAGGAAACCGCCGCGCGCATCACGCTGGAATTTGGGGGCGGCGTGCTTAACGTGGCGCACGGAGCCGCGTCGGACACCTTGTTGACCGGCACGTTCGGTGGCGAGGTGGAACGGAGCATCACGCGCGCCGCCGGACAAGCTGATATGCATCTCAAGACGCCGCTCGATGTGATTTTGCCCTGGGAATGGATGAGTGGTTGTCGGCAGACGTGGGACATTCTCCTGAACGAGTCGCTGCCCCTAGAGTTGGTCATCAAGACCGGGGCCAGCGACACAACGCTTGACCTGACACATCTGCGCGTCACGAAGCTGACGCTGGAATCCGGGGCCAACTCGATGCGCGTTCAGCTTCCCGCGCGCGCGGGGCACACGGAAGTTCGCGGCACGAGCGGGATGGCCTCGCTGAGTCTCCACGTTCCAGAGGGCGTGGCGGCGCGCATCCACACCGAGGGCGGGCTGAACAGTTGCAATGTGGACACGGAGCGTTTTCCGCGCGTGGGCCAGGGATATGAGTCGCCGGAGTACGCGACCGCGCCCCATCGCGTGGATATTCGACTGGAAGCGGGGATCAGTTCGCTGACCGTGCGCTGATTGCTGGCGGTTGAGCAAGTCTGACGCCTTAGATTTTTCATAGGTGCATTTCTAGCATACAAGGAGGAAAAACTCATGAAACGCTTAGACTCAAAAATCTTCTGGGGGCTGTTACTTATCCTGATGGGGATCCTTTTTATGTTGGCAAATATGGACTTCATCTCCTTGACCGTTGTGGGGCCGCTTCTCTTCGGTGCCATCGGTCTGCTCTTTGTGATCTTCTTTATGCTCCGCAAAGATAACTGGTGGGCGGCCATTCCCGGCCTCGCGCTGTTGAGCCTCGCGCTGGTGAGCGGCGCGGAATGGGTCTTACCCGTGTCTCTGGAATCATGGAGTGGGGCGATTTTCCTCGGGGGACTGGCGCTGGGCTTCTTCGCCGTCTACGCGCGGACGTTGGCGGAACAATGGTGGGCGCTGATCCCCGCCGGCACGCTGACAACGTTTAGCGCCATCATCGTCATGGAGACGCTACAGATTTTGCAAGGCGAAGCTCTGGGCGGCGTCTTTCTGCTAGGGATGGGCCTCACGTTTGCCCTGGTGTACATCAGCCCCTCCCCCACCGAGCGTCAGAAATGGGCCGCTATCCCGGCAGCCATCCTCGCGGCGATGGGCGTGTTGGGCATCGTCGCGCTCACCGACCTGCTGGCCTATGTCTGGCCCGTCGCCCTGATCCTCTTGGGGCTGTATATTCTCTTGCGCCGTCCGCGCAATCGAGGTTAGGAGGCTCTATGCACACTCGTTTATATCGCAGCAAGTCTGACCAGATGGTGGCCGGCGTGTGTGGTGGGCTGGCCCGCTATCTCCAACTGGATACCACGTTGGTTCGGCTCTTTTTCGCGCTGTTGGCACTGGCCGATGGCGCGGGCGTGCTGATCTACATTATTTTGTGGATTGTAATGCCCGATGAAGAGCGCATCGCCGCTAATTTGGGCGATCAAATGCGCGCCAGTGCCGGCGAGATGGCCGGGCGCGCGCTGGAGATGGGCGATGACGTGCGCTATGCCGCCAGCCACCCCAATCCCCAAGCCGGGTTAATCGTCGGCAGCGCGCTCATCGTCGTGGGCGCTATCTTCCTGATAGACACGCTCAATCTCCCCGGACTGGGATGGATCTCGTTTGATGTGCTCTGGCCGCTGTTGCTGGTCGGCGGGGGACTCTTTCTGCTCCTCCGCAACGTCACGGGACCTAACGATGCATGAGAAAACGCCGCATATCAATTTGGTCGGCCCCATATTCCTCATCGGGATTGGGAGCATCCTGCTGCTCAACAACATCGGCATCCTGAATTGGACGTTCTGGGACATCGCGCGGCTTTGGCCGATCTTGCTTATCGCCGCCGGGCTGGAAGTGCTCGTCGGGCGGCGCTCCATCCTGGGGGCCATCGTCGCGGCGGGATTGGTGCTGCTCCTCCTGGCCGGCGGCGTCTGGCTGATCGGCTTCTCGGCCCACACCCCCGGCGAGATTGTCACCATCAGGGAGCCGCTAGGGGACTTCGGCGCGGCGACGGTGCATCTCAGACCCGGCATGGGACAACTCTATGTGAGCGCGCTGGACGATTCTGATGATTTTGTGGCCGGGAGCGTGGTCGTCCAGCGCCAGGACGACCTGGAACCGCGCCTCACATTAGTGGATGGCCGGGCCGACTTCGCGCTGGAACGCGATCAAGCCTGGGTCATCCCGTTTGCGCCGCAGCGCGATCACGCGGCCCACGTTTGGAATTTGAGCTTCCATCCTAACGTGGCGCTGGACTTAGTCGCGGAAATCGGCGCGGGCGAACTCGACCTGGCCCTGAACGACTTAAAGCTGGACAACGTGGAGGTCTCGTTTGGGATGGGCAAGGCCGCGATCACGCTGCCAGATACCCCCGGCTTGAACGTGGACATCTCCGGTGCCATCGGCGAGATCGTGATCAGCGTGCCGGTGGGCGCGGCCGCGCGCATCCACGCGGAAGGCGCGCTGGTCAATCGGCAAGTCCCCGGCAATTACAGCCAGACCGATAACGTTTACCGCTCGCCCGGGTACGCCGAGGCACTTGATCCGATGGAGATCAACGTGTCGCTGGCAATCGGCGAGATCACGGTGCGCGAGACGCGGGACATCCCGTGAACTTCCTCGAAACCATCGTGTGGAACGCCGACCAACGGCGCGTCCGCTGTCTGTGGCGCATCCTGCTCCAAACCCTGCTGTTCATCATCAGCCTCCTGCTCTTTAGCGCTGTCTTCCTCGCCACCTTCTTCCTGGATTGGATAGATGATACGATAGTGATGGCCGGCGTGGGCGTGGTCAGCCTGCTGGCGACGTTCCTCAGCATGGCGGTGGCGGGCAAGTTCCTGGATCGGCGGCCCTGGGCCGACTTCGGCTTCCACTTCGACGCGGCGTGGTGGCGCGACCTGGGCTTTGGGATGGCGCTGGGCGCGCTGCTGATGGCGGGCATCTTCGCTGTGGAGTATGCCGCCGGCTGGATCACCATCACCGACACGCTGCGCACGCCGCCGGGCGCGGGGGGCTTTGTGCCGTACCTGTTGCTGCAAATCGTGCTTTTCCTCTGCGTGGGCATCTACGAAGAGGCGCTCTTCCGGGGCTATTACACCCTCAATCTGGCCGAGGGGCTGCATACCCCGTTGCAGAAGCCGCGCCTGGCCCTGCTCCTGGCCTGGATTGCGACCTCGCTCGTCTTCGGGCTGGCGCACGCAGGGAATCCCAACGCCACCGCCATCAGCACGCTCAACATCGCCCTGGCGGGCATCCTGCTCGGCCTGGGCTACGTCCTCACCGGCGAACTGGCTATCCCCATCGGGCTGCACATCACCTGGAACTTCTTCCAGGGCAACGTGTTCGGCTTCCCGGTCAGCGGGATGAGCACGGGCGTCACCTTCATCGACATCCAACAAGGCGGGCCTACCCTGTGGACTGGCGGGGCGTTCGGGCCGGAGGCGGGCCTTATCGGGTTGGCGGCAATGGCTTTGGGGATCGCGCTCACGTTGGTGTGGATTCGCGGGTGCTACGGGCGCATCGCGTGGGCCACCGACCTCGCCCGCTATGATGCCCCGGTTAGGGCCGAAGCACCGCCCGCGCTGCTTGACAATTCCGCGCTTGACAATTCCGCAACGTGACGTTATCCTAAACACGCTTTTACCCCAATCACAACCAGGAGGATGACTGTATGAAGACACATGACGATCTCAAAGCCGCGTTCGCCGGGGAATCCCAGGCCAATCGCAAGTATCTGGCCTATGCCAAAAAGGCCGAGCAGGAGGGCTACCCCAACGTCGCCAACCTCTTCCGCGCTGTGGCCGCCGCCGAGACGGTTCACGCGCACAACCACCTCAAGATTATGGGCGGGATCAACACCACCCGCGAGAATCTGGCCGACGCGATGGGCGGCGAGAGCTACGAAATCACCACGATGTATCCCGAATTTATCGAACATGCCAAAGCCGAGGGCGAGGACAAAGCGCGTCGCTCCTTTGAGTGGGCCTGGGAAGTGGAGAAGATCCACGAAGGCCTCTACAAGCAAGCGCTGGAAGCCCTGGAGCACGGCGACATCGAGGCCGGGGATTACTGGGTCTGCGGCACCTGCGGGCACACGCACATCGGCCCGGACGAGCCGGAAGAGTGCCCTATCTGTGGGGCCAAGCGCAAGTTCTACACGAAAATCGACTGAACGCCGCCTTTCCCACTGGATTGAGTTAAGCCGGGGCGCAGCCCCCGGCTTTTTTAACGCAAAATAGCTCCCTCCCCCGGTTGCTAAAACCGCGTTTCGGTGTATGATTTGAGTGGGTTTCATCCACTGAGATACCCTATGACATCATACCACGACAGCTACACGAGGAGTCGATATGGGCACGGCACGAGACATCGCGTTGATTTTTTTGAGCATTCAGGGGCTGGTGATGGCCCTGATCCCCCTGGCTTTGATTTGCGGATTGGCGTATGGTATCTATCGCTTGCGGCTGCTGGCCGAGGAGTACCTCAAATTAGCGCACGGCTACGCGCAAATCGCTCACGATTACGTGGAACGCGCGTCCAGCGCAATCGCCAGGCCGCTGATCGACATCCACGCTAAATCCTGTATGGTAACGACTATTGTAACTAAACTTGTATCAAGGAGGGCAGTTGAATGAACACAAAAACACGGGCTTTACTTATCGGCGGGATCATCGGATTGAATTTGGGGATTCTGGCCGGGTGGCTGTACTACAACAGCAACGTTGAGGTGGATGCGTCCGGCAATGAAACGCTGGAATCCCCATCCCCCGGCGAAGCGTTGAAGGTCGGATTGAGCGCCCTGGGATTGCTGAGAATGATCACCGGGTAAACTCTAACCGTCAGAAATCACAAGAGGGCAAGCTAAGGCTTGCCCTCTTGTCGTGTTAGGGGAACTCCCGGACGTGTTCAGCCGCTACGCTTCAGCCAGGGATTGACGCGCAATTCCTTCTGGAGCGTGCTGGCGGGGCCGTGACCGGGATAGATGACCGTATCCTCCGACAACGCGAGCAGACGCTTGAGACTCGCGGTCAGCGCGCGCGCGTCCCCGCCGGGAAGGTCGGTGCGGCCCACGCTCCCCGCGAACAGCGTGTCGCCGGTGAAGAGCGCGCCCTCTCGCGGGACGTGCAGACACACGCTGCCCGGCGTGTGCCCCGGTGTGTGGATCACCTCCAGACGCAAGCTCCCGAACGCCAACGTCTGGCCGTCGGTCAACGCGATGGCCGGGGATGGCGAAGGCTCATAGGCCACGTCGAACCAGGCCGCGCCGCCGCCCGCTTCCAACAGCGCGCGATCCGCCGGATGGATGCCCAACGGCGCGTCCAAGCGCGCCAGATGGGCGTTGCCCCCAACGTGATCGAAGTGCCCGTGCGTGTTGAGAATGGCCTGCACGGCAACCCCGCGCGCGTCGATCTCGCGCTCCAGAGACGCGGTATCTCCGCCGGGATCGATGACGACGCCGGACAGGGTCTCCTCGTCATAGAGCAGATAACAGTTAGCTTGCAATACGCCTAACGGCAGGGTGATAATCATAGGTAGCTCCTCGGCAAGTACGTGTGACGCTACGGGGAGGGTCACATGTGAACGTGTAACGGTATCTCCCATTGTACCCGAAGAGCGTTAGAATAGAAGTAACGCAATACCGCCAAAGTCACCTTGTTTGGGACACAGATGAACACAGATTTCACGGCTAAACGACTACCGGCTGAAAGCCGGTAGGTTCTAACACCAAGTCACTGAAAGTGACGGTACAGGCTGAAGCCTGCTGAAAGTCCCGTGGCTGCAAGCCACCTGAAGCTGTGACTGAAACT
>SLSP01000218.1 GCA_007130345.1 Thermoflexales bacterium | reverse complement strand
GCCTGCGTCGTCCTGTTGACCGCGTGGTTCTGGTTCCCCGCGCTCGCCGAGCAGGGGACGGTGCAACTGCACCTCTCGCGCACCACGCGCAACAACGATTTCCGCTATAACTTCGCCACCCTGGGCGAAATCCTGATCCACTTCCCGCCGCCGCACGATCCCGCCTTCCTCAACCCGCCGATGCGCCTGCCCCTGGGCCTGATCCAGTGGATATTGGCCCTGATTGGCCTCGCTAGCCTGTTCCAACGCGATGTCCCCACCGAGCGCCGCGCCCTGGGCGGTTTCTTCGCGCTTGCGGCGGCGGGCTATCTGTGGATGAGCACCGCGTCTTCGCGCTGGCTGTGGGAAATCATCCCCCAGATCGCCTTCGTGCAATTCCCCTGGCGGCTGGTGGGACGCGCCCTGCTTCCCGTGACGCTCTTGAGCGCGGCGGTCTTCGCCCCGGATAACCCGCCCCGTCCGCGGCGGGATGAGCGCGCCTGGCTGCTGGCCGTCATCGCGTTGGCGATTACCGCCTGGCCGCTGACCTATCCGCCCAAGGGGATGTGTGAGATGTCGCTGCGCCCCGATATGGCCGAGGTGTACGCCTTCGAGCAAGCCGGGTGGATGGGCGTGGACCCCGAGGGCAGCTATTTCCCCGTGTGGGTGGAAGAGTATCCCACTGACCTGACCCTGGCCGAGGCGTGGATGCGCGACGAAGTCCCCGCCCGCCTGGACGCCGCCGCGTTACCGGAGGGCACGCGGGTGCTGGCCGCCGATTACGCGCCCTTGCGCGCCACTCTGGAACTCGACGCGCCGGAGGCGTTCACCGCGCGCTGGCTCGGCCTCTATTATCCCGGCTGGCACGTCCGCGTGGACGGCGCGGCGGTCGCCGCACAGCCAGAAGCGCGCACCGGGCTGCTCACTTTCCCCGTGCCTGCCGGACGCTCCGCCATCGAGGTTGCCTGGGGCAGCACGCCTTCCCGCACCGTCCTAACCATAATCTCTGCGACGGCGGTTTTGGCGTTGGCGGCGATTTTGGTCTGGCCCGGTAAATCGTGGCTTACAGCCTTCGTCCCCGAGGGCGTGTCCAGCGGAACCGCCCCCGAGACGGGGGCTGCGAGCAGTGAGACGGGGGCTGCGAGCAGTGAGACGGGGGCCGCGAGCGGCGTCTGGCTCCCTGGCCTGCTCGTGGTGGCGGTGGGCCTGCTGGCGATCCGTCTGCTGCTGGTAGAGCGCGTCCCCAATCCCGTGTACCGCTCGCGCCTGGAACTGGGCCTGCCGGAAGTGACCGCCGCCCTCCATCAGCCCTTTGAAGGCGGTCTCACCCTGCTCGGCTCGTCCATTGAGATGCGGGCCTTCTCCGCTGATGACGAGCTGCCGGTGGAACTGCTCTGGGCCGCCCACGCCATCCCCCCCCGCGAGTACCACGCCATCCCCCTGCTGCTCGGCCCGGATGGGCAGACGTGGAGCTATCCGGGGACGGCCCGCCCGCGCGGGTACGAACCGACCCCGCCCACGACGATGTGGCTGCCCGGCCAGTACGCCTATGACCCGCATCAGGTCATCCCGCTGCCCGGCACGCCGCCCGGCGGCTACGAAGTCGTCGTCTCCCTCTTTGACCGGCAGACGCTGGCCCCGGCCTCCCCGCTTGGCGCGGATGGGACGCCGCTCGGCCTGCACCTGCCCCTGGCGACCGTCCAGGTCAACCGCCCGGCGGAACCGTTCGCACTGGCGACGTTGGGCGTCCCGGCGGATGCGGAACCGGCGACCTGCGGCGCGCTGGCCCTCTGGTCGATGACAGCGGATCGCGCCCAGGCCGCCCCCGGCGACGTGCTGGCCGTCCGCTGGATATGGGAGGCGCGGGCGGATTTTGACGGCTCCCAATCCCCATCTGCATTGGCGACCCTCCGCTTGTTTAATAGCTCTCAGCCCCCGTCCTCGGGGGCGACCGCGCGCGAATGGCAACTGCCCCCCGCCGCCGCGTGGTGGCCCACCTCGCGCTGGGAACCCGGCGACCGCTGGATAGGTCGCCACGTCCTGCGGTTGCCTGGCGGCCTGGAGAGCGGCGCGTATCGCCTCGAAGTTGCCCTGCCCGATTGCCCGCCTTTGGCCGAAGTCGCGCTGGACGTGAGCGCGCCGGAGCGCGTGTGGGACATGCCCCCCGATCTACGCCCCGCCGACGCGACCTTCGGCGATGCCATCCGCCTGGCCGGATACGATCTCTTACCGGAGACCGCTCGCCCCGGCGAGACCGTTCACGTCCGGCTGGCGTGGCAAGCCCACGCCGAGATGGACACGGCCTATCGCGTCTTCCTGCACCTCGTGGCCCCGGATGGCGCGCTAGTAGCGCAGGACGATGGCGAACCCGCCGCCTGGTCGCGTCCCACGCCTGGCTGGGCCGTGGGGGAGGTCGTCACCGAGACGCGCGCGCTGGCGCTCCCCTCCGACGCGCCTCCCGGCGAGTACACCCTGCGCGTTGGCTGGTATCTGCCGGACGGCGCGCGCCTCCTCACTGAGACGGGCACCGATGCCTTCCATCTAAGCAGGCTGACTATCGAATGACGGCCCGCCGCATCGTCCCCTGGATTGCTCTGGTGCTGCTCACGCTGGTTGCCGGGAGCGCGCTGCTGTCTCTGGAGCACGTCCCCGGCGGCTTCGATACTGCCTTCCACTTTTGGCGCGCGGTGCAGGCGGAGCGTCTGTTGCGCGAGGGCGTGCTCATCCCGCGCTGGGCGCCGGATATGGCGCGGGGCTATGGCTACCCGCTGTTCATTTTCCAGGGCGCGCTTTCGGCGCAGTTGGCCGCGCTGTTACGGTTAGCCGGGTTGCCCTGGGCCGGCGCGCTCAATGGCGCGTATTTCCTGGGGATGCTTGGCGCGGCTTGTACCCTCTTCCTGCTTGGACGGCGGATTTGGGGCGCGGTAGGGGGCTGGTCGGCGGCGGCGGCGCTGCTCTTTGCGCCCTATTACCTGTATGTGGTCTACTATCGCGGCAGCCTCTCCGAGACGGTGGCTTGGGTCTTCCCCCCGCTGGTGCTGTGGGCCATAACCACCTGGGCCAGGGGCCGCCGGGAGGGGCTGTTGATCGGGGCGGCGGCTTTGGCGGGATTGGCGCTGGCGCATCCCGTCAGCCTGTACCTCTTCGCGCCGCTGTTTATTCTGTGGATGCTGGCCGAGAGCCTGGGACGCGAATCCGGCGAGCGGCGCGCGGCCCTGTTGCGGGGGATGGGCCTGTTGGTGTTGGGCGGCGCGTTGAGCGTGTTCGCCTGGGGGCCGGGTCTCGCCGAACGCGACGCCGTCCATCTGGGGCAGGCGACCGCGGCCTGGGTCTTCGACTATCGCGCCAACTTCCTGCCGCTGCGTCAACTGCTGGCGCTGCCGCGCCGCGCCGATCCCTATCTCATCAACGACTGGCCGGAACGTGGTCTGGGCCTGGTCTACGTGCTGGTCGGGATGGGCGCCGCGCTCGGTTGGCCGATGCTCTCGCGTCGAGAGCGGTGGCGATTGGCCGTGCTCGGGCTGATGGCCGGCGCGGGGGTGTTCCTGGCGACGTCGTCCTCGCGCTTTCTGTGGGACGCGCTGCCCTTCCTGGCCGCGTTCCAGTTCCCCTGGCGCTGGCTGGCCCCGGCGACGCTGGCTCTGTCGCTCATCGTCGGCTCGACGGCCGAATGTCTGGCGGCGCGCTTCGGCCCACGCGGGCCGCTGGTCGGCCTGTGCCTGCTGACGGTGGCCCATTGGGGCTGGCTGTATCCGCCACAGGGGACTCTGCCCGGCCCCCCGACGCCGGCGGGCATGATCGCGTGGGAGCTGGCGACGGATACGGTGGGCACGACCGCGAGCAACGAGTTTATGCCGCGGGGGGCCACGCTGCCCCCCCGCGATAATCCCGTGACGATGGCCCTGCTCGCCGGGGAGACGCCGCGTCGCCTCGACCCGGCCAGCTTGCCCCCCGGCGCGAGCGCGGTGGAGGATGGCGGGGTGCTGCGCATCACCTCGCCCCGCGATTTCACGGCGCATTACCGCGTCTTCTACTATCCAGGATGGCGCGTCACCATTGATGGCGCGGTGGTGCCGACGTTCCCCGCGCTGGATACGGGCTGGCTCACGTTCTCCGTCCCGGCGGGCGAGCACACGGTAGCGGTGCGCTTTGGCGAAAGCACACTGCGCCGCCAGTTCGCCGAGGTCTCGGCGGTGACGCTGGCG
Source organism: Thermoflexales bacterium (assembly GCA_007130345.1). Lineage (GTDB taxonomy): Bacteria > Chloroflexota > Anaerolineae > B4-G1 > SLSP01 > SLSP01. Next base: position 4,475 of record SLSP01000218.1, on the reverse strand, counting down.
CTGCTGCTCGGTCTGTGGGAATGGCTGTGGTTCCAACATCCCCTGCCGCAACGCCGCCGGGTGCAGATCGCCCCGCTGTGGCTGCCCGCGCTGGCGGTGGGCCTGGTCGCGCTCAAGTTCCTGGTGGCCGATCCTCTGCCGGTGCTTTGGCGCTCCACGCGCTGGCGGGATGGCGCGCTGGTGGGCGTCACGCAGCCCCGCGATGTCAACTTCGGCGGGCGGGCGCGCTTGCTCGGCCTCGATCCGCTGCCTGCCGCGTTCCCCGCCGATGCCGAACCGCTGCTCACGCTGTATTGGCAGGCATTGCAGCCCAGGGCCGGCGATTGGCACGTGGGCGTGGCGTTTGAGGGCCGCGACGGGACGCGCTGGTCGCCGCATCTGCGCCCGGAACGCTGGCGTCGCTCGCCGCCGCCGCTGTTGGAGTGGCCCGCCGATGCTTACGCGCGGATGGATTATCATGTCATCCCGCCGGCGGGGATGCCGCCCGGCGAGTACACGGTGTGGCTATCGTTCTTCGACCGGCGGACGCTGGAACCGGCGTCGGTGCTTGGCGCGGACGGCAATCCGCTCGGCCCAGAGCTGGCCCTGGGCACGGTGGAGATCACGCGCCCCCGGCGGACGCCCGATCTCGCCGCGTTGGGCGTGACTGCGCCCGACACGCGCGCCGCGTGCGCGGGTCTGGGGCTGTGGGCGGTCTCGGCGGATCGCGGGGAGGCCGCGCCGGGTGGGGTGGTGGCGCTGCGGTGGGTGTGGGAAGCGACCGCCGAGGCACAGTCCCCGGTTTCGGTCACGCTCGCGCTGCGGGATGCGGCGGGGGAGATGGCGCGGGCGTGGGCATTGCCGCCGGCCGCTGCTTGGTGGCCGGTCAGCGCGTGGGAAGTCGGCGAGCGGTGGGTGGGGCAGCCGGTGGTGCGCTTGCCCGGCGGCCTGGAGAGCGGCGAGTACGCGCTGGAGGTGTCCTTGCCCGCGTGCGCCGAACCGCTGGCCGCGTTGCCGCTGACGATCCGCGCGCCGGAGCGGGCGTGGGAGGTGCCGGATGACCTCGCGCCGCGCGCCGACGACTTCGCCGGGCAGGTGCGGTTGGCGGGCGCGGGCATCACGCCGGAGCAAGTCGCGCCGGGGGAGCGGTTGGAGGTGCGGCTGGCGTGGCAAGCGCTCGCGGAGATGGAGACCGCGTACCACGTCTTCGTCCACGTCGTCGGCGCGGATGGGACACTGCTGGCCCAGAGCGACGGCGAACCGGCGGTCTGGGCGCGTCCCACGACGGGGTGGGCCGTCGGCGAGGTGGTCGCCGAGACGCGGACGTTAGCCATTCCGGCGGGGGACTCCGGCCCCTACGAAGTGCGCGTGGGGCTGTACGTTCCCGGTGGCGCGCGGCTGCTCACGGATGCGGGCGCGGATGCTGTGGTGGTGGCTCCGTAGGTTGATGAAATGTAGGCGTCAAACGTCAAACGTCAAACGTCAAACGTCAGGCGTCAAGATGGAGTATTGATCCGGCCCCGGTTTATCCGGGGCGGAGCTGTGTTACAGGGCGTTTATGTCGCGTAGGTGGCGCGTGATCTGCGCGATGAGGGTATTCGGGGGCAGGTTCACATCGACGATGAGGGCTGCTTCGGTGTAGTCCGGCTCCTCCAGGGCGGCGAACTGGCTCGCCAGCAGCGCCGCGTCCATAAAGTGACCCTGGCGCTGCGCCATCCGTTGGTGGATGCGGTCGAAGCTGCCCCGCAGGTAGAGCAAATATACGGCGGCGCGTGGCACGCCCAGACGGGCGCGGTAGGCGCGCTTGAGCGCGGAGCACGCGATGACCGCGCTGGCCTCGCGCTGGCGGTGGGCGTCGATGAGTGCGCGCAGGCGATCCAGCCAGGGGGCGCGGTCGGCGTCGGTCAGGGGGATGCCGCGCGCCATCTTGGCGACGTTGGCTGCGGGATGGTAATCGTCCCCATCGAAGAAAGCGCAGCCGAGTTCGCGGGCCAGCAGTTGGCCTAGGGTGGATTTTCCAGAGCCAGAGACGCCCATCACGATGATGATCATAATCCCCCGCAGGTTTGAGTTAGGTTAAGTATAGGTGGTTTTGCGGAGAATAACAGCAAGCCAAAAGTCGCGCGTCGGGCGAGTTTTTATGCGTTCCCGCGCGTGATCTACCTGTCCTGGGCTGCCTGTGGTATAATCATTTGTATGAATGGGAAAAAGAAAACGGTACAATGGCTGCTGGTCATCACCTTGACCGCTGCGGGTCTCTATTTCTCTCTTTACAACGTGGAATTTTCCGAGGTCTTCGCGGCCTTGCGGCACGCCCGGTGGGGCTGGGTGGGCGCGAGTCTGTTGTGCGCCATCACCAGCTTCATCTTCCGCGCGTATCGCTGGCGGCTGTTGCTGGATGACCACCTCTCGCTGCCCGCTACCTTTGGCCTGATCAACATCGGCTATCTGGTCAGCGGCATCTTCCCCTTTCGCGCCGGGGATCCGGCGCGCGCCGTAGCCGCCAGTCTGCGCGCGCCCGTCTCGGCGATGGCCGCGCTGTCCACCGTCGTCGTGGAACGCACCCTCGATATGCTCACCATCGGCATCGTGATGGTGCTGACGCTGCCCTTCGTCGCTTTGGGCGGGGATTCGCTGCTGCCCGGCATCATCGGGGGGAGCGCGGCTGTGGTCGCGTTTGTGACGCTGTTGGCGATGGCGCGCTGGCCCGACAAGGTCGAGGCGCTGGCCCGCGCCGTGCTGGAGCGTCTGCCCCTGGGCGATCCCGAACGCTGGCTCGCGCCGCTCCGGGGCATCCTCGATGGCCTCCAGGCGTTGCGCTCGCCGCGCAAGGGATTCTGGCTCGCCGTCTATTCTACGCTGATCTGGGCGATGGTCATTATCTACTACATTGGCCTTTTCCACGCGCTGCCTGACCTCGCCGCCAGTTTGACCGGCGAACATCTGCTGGCCTCCGCTGTGCTGACCTGGGCCACCGCGCTAGGGATGGCGGCCCCGACGCAGTCAGGGCTGGGCAGCTATCACATCGCGGCGCAACTCGCGCTCACGTTGCCCTTCGCGGTGGGCCTGGAATTGGCGACGAGCTACAGTTGGCTGGCTTGGGCCGGGTCTTATACCATCGGCGTGGGGTTTGGCGCGGTGTCCCTGCTGGTGATGGGGGTATCGCTCAAGGAAATCCGGGGAGTTGGGCATGAAGGATGACGGATGGGAGGTCGCAGGATGCACTATTTGATCACCGGCGGGGCCGGGTTTATCGGCTCGAACTACGTCCAGCGCCTGGTGGCACGCGGCGAGCGGGTCACGGTGTATGACAACCTCTCGCGGCCTGGCGCGAGCGCGAATCTGGCCTGGCTGCGGGAGACCTGCGGCGCGGAGAGCTTCACCTTCGTCCACGGCGACGTGCGCGACGCGGCGCTGCTCACCGCGACCGCCCGCCGCGCGGAGGTCATCGTTCACCTGGCATCCCAGGTGGCCGTCACCACCTCGGTGGCGCATCCCCGCGAAGACCTCGATGTCAATGTGACGGGCACGTTCAACGTGCTGGAAGCCGCGCGGCTGTCGGGGCGCTCGCCCATTGTGCTGTACGCTTCGACCAACAAGGTCTACGGCGGGATGGAGAACGTCGTCGTGGAGGAGCGCGAAACCCGCTATGCCTACCGCGACTATCCCCTCGGCATCCCCGAAAGCTACCCGCTCGATTTTCACTCGCCGTATGGCAACTCAAAGGGCGCGGGCGACCAGTACACGCGCGATTACGCGCGCATTTACGACTTGCCTACGGTGGTCTTCCGCCAAAGCTGCATCTACGGGCCGCGTCAGTTTGGCGTGGAGGATCAGGGGTGGGTGGCCTGGTTCGTCATCGCGGCCCTGTTTGGATCGCCCATTACCATTTACGGCGACGGCAAGCAGGTGCGCGACTTGCTCTATGTTGGGGACTTGCTCGATGCTTATGACGCGGCTGTGGCCCGCATCGACCAGGCTGCCGGGCAGATTTACAACGTGGGCGGCGGCCCGGAGAACCAGCTTTCCGTGTGGCGCGAGTTCGAGCCGCTGCTGGAGAACCTGCTCGGCCGGCCCATCCCGGTGACGTGGGCCGGATGGCGGCCCGGCGATCAGCGCATCTTCGTGGCCGATGTGCGCAAAGCCGCGCGCGAGTTGGACTGGCGGCCCCAGGTCAGCGTGCCGGAGGGCATCGGGCGGCTGTATCGGTGGGTCAGCGAGAACCGCGCTCTGTTTGCTGCATTAAGATAAGACTTCGGAAGTTTAGCCGTATGGCCCAGGGTAGCAAACTTAGCCCGAATACGTCTCGAAACCGTGGGAGAAGTGCGCTGAGACTTCCGAAGTCTGCGCCCCCACTTTTTGAGATGATACTTGGCTCTACTGAAAGAACCCTAAAAAATCCGATTTTTTAGAAACTTGATACGAGATGTAGATTTTCCGCGTGCGAATTTCATATATTTAGTAGGTCGCGTGTGGAAAAATCGGATTTTTGGACT
>SLSP01000322.1 GCA_007130345.1 Thermoflexales bacterium | reverse complement strand
TGCGGGCGTTGTGGAAGGCGTTATCGTCCACCCCCGCGCCGGTGACGTGAATACCGACCACGCTCAATACGACCGAGTCGTCAGCGGAGGTAATGTTTTCGATAACGGTCTCTGTAAACGTGTTGCGCGACGATCCGAACTCGGTCAAGATGCCGGCCGCTTGCCGTGTCCCATGCACGTTTTGCACGGTGCTGCGCGTGAAGCGATTGTCGTTGCTTTCCCGCAGGTAGATCCCGAAGGGTGTCAAATCCGTGGAGGTAAGGTTGGAAATCACGGTGTCCGTAAAGCTGTTGTGTTGTGCGCCGCTGGTCAGGAAGATCGCGTAGCCGTTCAATGTGACGGTCGTTTGGGTAATCGTCGTTCGGAGAAAACTATTGTTCTGCGTGCCGCTAAGTTGCAAACTCCAGGTAAACAGTCCGTTGAGACCGGAAACCGTCAAATCTTCGAACGTGTGTCCCCCGCCGTTGTTGACGCGCACGCCATAGTAATTGCCTCTTTCGAATCCGCCTACGCGCTTAACGACAAGATCGCGAAACGTGCCTCCGGTTGCATCTAGGATGCGTATGCCTGCGGTATAAAAGACACGGGAGGGCAGTGGGATATACTCTCCATCGAATGTGAATCCCTCAATTGTGATACCTGCTAAGAGATCATCGGCTGTGCCCTGCACAAGTAGAATTTCTTGTGTGCTGGTGAGCGCTTTGACCAGAGTTTGGTCTGACCCGCCACCGATTAAGGATAAGGGCTTGTCAATCAGGATGTTTTCGGTATACGTCCCTGCCGCAACCAAAACCGTATCGCCAGCATTAACCCAATCAATGCCGGTCTGAATCGTCTGCATAGCGCAATCGAGCGGGCCATCGCCACCGGGATAGGCCACATTCGCCGTACCATTGCAGTGTGTGTCATCCCCATCTGGACGCACGTAGATGTCCGCCGCCGCCCAAACTTGCGACGGTATGCCAAAATAGAGCATCAGACTTACTGCCCAAAAAAACATCCATCGAGTATATCGATAGATGTTGTAAGGGTGTTTCGCTTCGACTTTACGCGCAATCATCGTTGATCTCCTTACTGCAACACGCTTTCCACTATATGGGTACTTCTGAGAGTATCCAACAAGCTAACGGAGTTAGTAGTTATTATAATACATTATCTTCTAAATTATGTTTCTCGTGTGTTACAAATTGGTTAAAATCCGAGCGCCAGATAGTTCTCTCGTGACAGAGGCTTATGAGCAAGCCCCAATTTCCCCCAGGGACGGGGGCCTGGAGCGTCCTCATAATGTTATCAAACGCAAAGTTGCCTTCTTTTGGAAGTATGGTATTATACTGACTACCTGCCGTGTGCGTGAAGCCGATACGGGGTTTTGAGCCAACACTTTAAGAAACGGGGTCTTTAGTCCTAGAGCGATAACGCGATAGCTACTAAGCAAGGCGGAGGCGTTCGGCGGGACCCCACCTGCGTTCGCAGGGTCAAAACCAACGGCACACGGCACGGCGGGTGCTGGCATCATGTACATCGGAAAAGGCGCGCCGATACAGGCGCGCCTTTTTGCATAGTCCTCCACGATATCCCGCCCGCGTTTTGCACGTTATGTAAAGCAACCTTGACTTTGCCCTCTGCCTGTGTTATTCTCTGGGTAGCATTGAAGTCTTGTGGGGCACGAGGAAAACGTATGTATTGGGAACGAGTTACTGAAGAAATCTATCTTTTTACCAGCGACCGATACGCTCTGGTGAATTCCGTCGCTATTCTAACGGGAGAAGGGCTGATTATAGTGGACGGGCTACCTTTTCCAGATGAAGCGCGCCAGATCGCGCGCTTTCTTCACGTTCACACCGGGCTGGATTTCCACACGCTGATCCTGACCCATCATCATATAGATCACGTCTATGGTCTGTCTCCCTATCCCGCGCATCTCGATGTGTTGGCGCACGAGCGTTGCCGTCAGAAGCTCTTGGAAATTGGCGAGGACTCTCTGGCAGAAGCCCGTAGAAATGATCCGATTTTCGATGACGTTGTGTTGCGCATCCCCAACGTTACTTTTGATACCGGGGAAATGCTCCTGAGAGCGGGCAAGAAGACGTTCAGGATGTTCGCCCTGCCCGGACACACCGCCGACAACATCGGCATTTTCTATGAGGAAGAAGAAGTGCTCATCACCGGCGACGCGGTGATGGCAATTCCCATCATTGCCGACGGCAATTGGGGTCAGCAGATGGCGACGCTCAAGTTGATTAAAGAGCTGTCGCCGGATACGTTGATCCAGGGGCACGGCGAGGTGATCTTGCGCGGCGAAGTGCATACGGTGCTGGATCGCTATATCGTGTATCTCAATTGCGCGCGCGAGAAGGCGCAAATCGCGCTGGATGAGGGTTGGGACCCTAAAGAAATTCGGAATATCCCCCTGGAAGATTGCGGTCTGGAACGGGTGCCCCTGGGCATCGCCAGTCACCAACTGCACATCGCTAACATTTTGAGCGTCTACCGCGAGTTGGCTGAGGAGCAGGGGTGACTTGGGGCGAACCAGGGGCTAATCACCAACGGGAAACGTGGCGAAAACGTTTCCCGTTGCTGTTTGAAGGCCATCCGCGCCGATGACGACGCTGCATCGCTGGCTGGAGCGCTATCTTGTGGCGCTGGATCAGGAGAACGCTTCCCCCTACACTGTCAAGAATTACGGCACCGACATCGGCCAATTCCTGGATCACTGTGTGGAGATTGGTGTTACGACCCTGGCCGAGCTAACCCGCGACTTGGTGCGCGACTATCTGGAGGTTCTGTACGCGGAAGAGTACGCGCGAGCCAGCATCGCGCGCCGGGTGTTCGAGCTACGCGCCTTTGGCGACTATCTGGTGCGCCAGGACGCCTGGGCGCACAACCTCTTCCGCCGCGTCTACGCGCCACGCATCCCGCAACGCTTGCCCCGTTACCTGACCGCCACGGAGGTCGCGCGGCTGTTGGCCGCGCCTGATACCAGCACGCCCCAGGGATTGCGCGACCGCGCGATTTTGGAGATGCTCTACGCCACCGGGGTGCGGGTCAGCGAGTTGGAGAGCCTCAATTTGGGGGATGTGAACCTGCAAACCGGCGAGGTGCGCGTGGTGGGTAAGGGCAACAAAGAGCGCGTGGTGCTGCTCGGACGCCCGGCAATCGCGGCCCTGCGGGCCTACATCACTGTAGGCCGCCCGGAGCAACTGGGGCGCGCTTCCACCCAGGCCCTCTTCCTGAACCGGCTCGGCACGCGCCTCTCGGTGCGGTCGGTGAGCACGGTCACGCGCAAGGCGGGCATCGCGGCGGGCATCGCAGAAACCGTGACCCCGCATCTCCTGCGGCACACCTTCGCCACGCATCTGCTGGATGGCGGCGCCGATCTGCGCGTTGTGCAGGAGCTACTTGGGCACGAAAGCCTCGCCACCACGCAGATTTATGCCAACGTCACGCGGGGCCGCGCGCGGGAGATTTATCTTGAGGCGCATCCGCGCGCGCGTGCGGATGAGGAGGCGGTCTAGTACAGCGCGGTGGAAGTCTTCTCTCAGTTAGCCTCGCTCAAAGCGGATCGTCAGATCCGCGCCTATACTTCAAAACGGGGAACTGACGTTCCCCTGGAAAAAAGTCCAAAAATCCGATTTTTCCACACGCGACCTACTACCTATATGAAATTCGCACGCGGAAAATCCACTGTAGTATCAAGTCTCTAAAAAATCGGATTTTTAGGGTGCTTTCAGTAGAGTTATAGCCTGCCTCCCAAACCAAACGGCGGAATCTCACAGATTCCGCCGTTTCCCGTGACACCAGCCCGATCAAGAGCCGAGCATCATCTCCGGTGCTTCCTCAAGCGCCTCGGCGTGATAGAGCACGATGCCGTCCTCTTCCGCATCCAACGTGATGACATCGCCACTCTGGAACTGCCCGCTCAAGAGCGCGTCGGAGAGCGGCGTTTCGATTTCCCGCTGGATCAGGCGTTTAAGCGGACGCGCGCCATAGTCGGCGTTATAGCCGTTCTCTGCCAGCCAATCTTGCGCCGCGTCGGCCAGCAGAATGTCCATCCCGTTTTGCTGCACCCGCGCGCGCAACTTCTCTATCTCCAGCAGCACGATTTGGCGGAGGTTCTCGTGACTCAACGTGCGGAACACGATGGTTGCATCGACCCGGTTCAGGAATTCGGGGCGGAATAGCTTGCGCAACTGGCTCATCAATCGCTGGTGCATCTCTTTATAAGCGATGGCCTCGTTGCTTCCCCGCGTGCCCCGCGCAAAGCCGAGCCGCCCCTGGCGCATAATCTCATTGGCACCGACGTTGGTGGTCATAATGATGATGGTATTGCGGAAGTCTACCCGATGCCCGCGCGCGTCGGTGAGCACGCCCTCTTCCATTACTTGAAGCAGCACGTTAAAGGCGTCGGCGTGGGCCTTCTCGATCTCGTCGAAGACCACAATGGCATAGGGGCGGCGGCGGATGGCCTCGGTCAGTTGCCCGGCGTCGTCATAGCCCACGTAACCGGGCGGCGCGCCCACCAGGCGCGCGACAGCGTGGCGCTCCATAAATTCCGACATATCCAGTTGAATCAGCGCGCTCTCGTTGCCGAAGAGGAAGTGCGCCAGGGCTTTAGCCAGCTCGGTTTTGCCGACGCCCGTTGGCCCCAAGAAGATAAAGGATCCAATCGGGCGATCCGGGTCCTTTAGCCCGGCCCGCGCGCGGCGCACTGCTTTGGCGATGCTCTCGATGGCCTCCTCCTGCCCCACGATGCGCTGGCGCAGGGTCGCTTCCATATCCAGTAGCCGCCGGGACTCCTCTTCCGCGATCTGGTTCATCGGGATGCCCGTCCACATCGAGACGATCTCGGCGACGTCATCGGGTGTGACTACCAGGGCCTCATCTTCCTCGGCCTGGCGATGGCGCAGGTCACTCATCCGCGCTTCCAGGGATTGTTCTTCCGTTTTGAGCCGCCCTAACTCTTTGAATTTCCTCTCGGCCTGGAGTTGGGCTTGCTTGAGCCGCAAGGTCTGCAAGCTCTCGAAGATCTCGCGCAGTTCGATGGATAGGGGAGATTTGTACATCTTGACGCGGGAGGCGGCCTCGTCCATCACGTCGATGGCCTTGTCGGGCAAAAAGCGATCCGGCACGAAGCGCGCCGAGAGGCGCGTCGCTGCCCGTACCGCCCGGTCGCTGATGAGCAAGTTGTGATGGGTCTCGTAAGCGTGCTTGATGCCCTGCAAAATCTCGTAAGTCTCGTCGATGGTTGGTTCGTCCACCATCACCGGCTGGAAGCGGCGCTCCAGCGCGGCGTCCGACTCGATGTGCTTGCGGTACTCCTCAAGCGTGGTCGCGCCGATGCACTGCAACTCGCCGCGCGCCAGGGCCGGCTTGAGGATGTTGGCCGCGTCCATCGATGAGCCCGCCGAACCGGCCCCCACCAGCATATGCAATTCGTCGATGAAGACGATGGTATCGCTGCCCTTGAGTTCACTCAACACTTTCTTGAGGCGTTCTTCAAATTGTCCGCGATACATCGTGCCGGCGACGAGCGAGCCGATGTCCAGTTGCACCACGCGCTTGTCGAGGATGGGGCCGGGTACGCCGCCGGAGATGATGCGCTGCGCCAGCCCTTCGACGATGGCGGTCTTGCCCACACCGGGTTCTCCGATAAGGGCCGGATTGTTCTTGGTGCGGCGGGCCAAAATCTGAATGACCCGCTCGATCTCCTCCTGCCGTCCGATGACGGGGTCGAGCCGGCTCTCGCTCGCCAGTGCCGTCAGGTCTACCGCCAGACGATCCAGCACGCTGTCCTGTTTGCCGCGACTGCTACCGCGCTCGCGTGAGGACTTCGAGCTGCTGCGCGATTTATCCACGCGCGGGCGCACCGGCATAAAGCGCTCGATGCGGCGTCGAATGGTCTCTGCTGACAGCCCGGCTTGGGTCAACACCGCGATGATCACGCCTTCGTGTTGCCGGAGTAGGGCGAGCAGGATATGCTGTGTATCCACCGTGTTGCTATTGCGCCGTTGAGCCTCTTCCAGAGCCATCTGGAGCAGAACCTTGGTGGATTTGCGCAGTTCTGGTTCAGGGGCTTTCAGCGGTGCCGCGCTGGAAAGTCGCGCTACGGTTTGTTGTGCTTGTTGCGCGCGTAGGCCCATATCGCGTAACACCCGCCCGGCCACGCCATCACCTTCCAACAACAGGCCGAGCAGAATATGCTCCGGGCCGATGGTGGCGTGTCGCATCCGCGCGGCTTCAATTTGAGCGAAACGCAAGACCTCTTGCGCTGCGGGTGTAAATTTTTCTAATGGATCTGCCATAGTATAGCCTCAATTATTGTCCCACAATGTGCGAAACACCTTGATATACCTTTTTGTGTTGCGTGTTGCGTATTGCGTGTTGGTTGTTGTCGCAAAGTCCTCGCCACGCACCACACATGGCTCCGAGGGGATTATCAAATCCCCGCTTGGCCGGATTTGGCAATCCGGCACGAGCTGCACGATATGGCGAATACGCAACACGCAACACGCAACACCCGTCTCGTAATCTTCTAAGTGTCCGATAGCTAGTCCTATTATAGCATAAAATGCGTGATTACGTGGAATGGCGCAAAAAGCACGTAGCGCGGGCATCGAATACCCGCGCTACGATGATGTGTGAACGTACAAGGGTTAGCGGAAGGCTTCCATCATTAACTGAGTAAACTCTTCCCACTCTTCTTCAAAGAGGTGCAGGGTGATGTTATCGACCTCGATATGGTAAAGCGTATCCCCGCTATCCGGTTCTTGGGATACCCACACTGCGAACCGCTCTGTCTCACTCAATGTCTTGACTTCAGGTTGTTTATTCATGTTATCTCCTCTGCGCTATTGAGATTAACGTCGCCGGGAAGAACGCCCGCCTCCGCGCCGCCCCCCCGAGCGGGGGTTGTCCTGGGCTTTCGCCTCTTCCAGCGACCATTTTTCCAGCACGGCCTGGCGCGAGAGGCGGATTTTGCCCTCGCGGTCGATGGCCGTGACCATCACCAGAATCTCATCGCCGACATTCACCACGTCGGAGACTCTCTCCACGCGGGTGTCCGAAAGCTGCGAGATATGCACCATCCCATCGGTGCCGGGGAGGATTTCCACGAAGGCCCCGAAGTCGGCGACGCGCACGACCCGGCCCTCGTAGACCTTGCCTTCTTCGGCGGTTTCCGCCATCCCGTTGATGTATTCTAACGCCTGCTGCGCGCCGTCGCCACTGGCGGCGGCCACAAAGACGGTGCCATCCTCTTCGATGTCGATCTTGACTTCGTATTTTTCTTGCAGCGCCCGGATGTTCTTCCCGCCGGGGCCGATGAGCGCGCCGATCTTGTCCACCGGAATCTGCGTGGACAGCATCTTGGGCGCGTATTTGGAAAGCTCCGAGCGCGGCGCGGGGAGGGTCTGCTCGATCACGTCGATGATCTGCTCGCGGGCGATCTTGGCCTGTTCCAGCGCCTCGGTGAGGATGGCACGGGTCACGCCCTTGATTTTGATGTCCATTTGCAGCGCCGTGATCCCCTCGCGGGTTCCCGTGACCTTGAAGTCCATATCGCCCAGGTGATCCTCAAGCCCCTGGATGTCGGTGAGCACGCGATAGCGGCTGCCGTCACTGACCAGGCCCATCGCAATCCCGCCGACGGGAGCCTTGATCGGCACGCCGGCATCCATCAGCGCCAGGGTGCAGCCACAGGTGGAGGCCATCGAGGTGCTGCCATTGGAGGACATCACTTCGCTGACGACGCGGATGGTGTACGGGAATTCCGCCTTGGTGGGCAACACGGGTTCCAGCGCGCGCTCCGCTAGGGCGCCGTGGCCGATCTCGCGGCGTTTGGGGCCGCGCAGGAACCAGGTCTCGCCGGTGGAGAAGGGCGGGAAGTTGTAGTGGTGGATGTAGCGTTTGGTCTCTTCGGGGAAGAGGTCGTCAAGCTCCTGCTCCTCGCCGGGCATACCGAGGGTCGCCAGACTGAGCGCCTGGGTCTCGCCACGGGTGAACAGGCCCGAACCGTGCGGGCGCGGCACCAAGCCGACCTCGGCTTCTAGCTCGCGGATGGTGCGGGGATCGCGGCCATCGGGGCGGATGCCCTCATCCAGGATGCGCTCGCGGATAACTTCCTTGAGCGTGTCGTGGAACGCATCGCCGATGTCGCGGTTGCTCCACTCATTGGCCTCGGCCTCTGCGGCCAACGCCTCTTTGATCTCGTCTTCTAACACGTTGATCGGCTCAACGCGCTTTCCCTGGAATTGTGTCTCGGCCACCAACTGGCGCAGGCGGTCGTAGGCCAACTCGTGGACGCGCTCCTTGAGCGACGCGGGCAGCTCGAAGCGCGGGTAATCCTCGCGCTTGGGCTTGCCGAGCGCGGCGCGCATCTCCTCTTGCACCCGGATCACGTCCTGGATGGACTGGTGCGCCAGTTCCAGCGCGTCGAGCATCTGCTCCTCGCCGATCTCGCCCGCGCCGGCTTCCACCATAATAATGGCGTCCGCGCTCCCGGCCACCTGGAGATCGAGTGTGCTCGCTTCCATCTGGCTGATGGTGGGGTTTACCACCAGTTCGCCGTCAATGCAGCCGATGCGCGCGCCGCCGATGGGGCCGTAGAAGGGGATGTCGGAGATGGTCAGCGCCGCCGAGGCCGCGATCATACCGAGGGTGTCGGCGTG
>SLSP01000434.1 GCA_007130345.1 Thermoflexales bacterium | reverse complement strand
TGTGACCCACCGCGACATCAAACCGGAGAACATTCTGCTCGCATCGGACGGGACGCCGAAGATCGCGGACTTCGGGATCGCCGCCGCAGCCGCCAAGACGGACGGGCAGGCGTTGACGATGACCAGTTCGTCGATGGGCACGGCGGTGTACGAGCGCAGCCACTCGAAGCCTTCGTTGTACACCCAATCGGGACATTGATGCGTGTCCCGCACGATGACCGGGTCGTGGGTGGTCATCATCTGGCGCAGGTTGGGCAGTGTCAGGGGATGGACGATGCTGCCGATCATCTCCGCGATGTTGTAGCGCTCATAGCCGCGCCAGCGCACTATCTGCGCGTGGTCGCCCTCGATCAGCATCACGTTACTGGCCTCGTGCGGGACGACGCGCCGCACCTGTTCGAGAATCTGGTCAAAGACCCGGTCTTGATCCAGCGTTTGGGCCAGCGCGGTGGTGGCCTGGGCCATCGCGTTAGCCAGGTCGCGCTGATCCCGCTCCTGGTTAAAGAGATGCACGTTGTTGATCGCCAGGGCCGCCTGGGTGGCGAGGGCCTTGCCCAAGTTGATCTCTTCGGTGGAGAAGGGGCGCACTGTGTCCCGATACATTACGATGATCCCCAGGGGGCGGCGTTGCAATTGTAAGGGAATCGCCAGGGCGGTGCGGAACTTCTCCTGATGCGCCATATCGGTCAACTCCCCACACGCCTCTTGCCACACGTCCTCGATGTGGACGAAACCCTCTGCGCTCCCGTCCAACAGATCGGGCCGATGTTGGATGAGGCATGAGACGAAATCGAGCAGGGACCCGGATTTGCGGTACTTCTGCTGCGCCTCGTACTTCTCCATCGGCAAGATAGTGACGCGGTCGGCCTCCATCACCTCCAGGGTGATATCGCCCAGGCGACGGAGCATCTCCGTGCTGTCGATCACGTCGCCCAACGCCTGGGTCGCCTGGGTCAGCAGCCGGTAGCGTCCGATGACATCGAATGCCGGTGCGCACGAGGCGGGCTGCATGCTTTGTGACGCGCGGGCCTGCTGTACGAGGGGCGTCAACAGGGACGCGGCCTGTTCCAGGCGTGGTTGGGGCAACAACTCCGAGGGATTGACCAGGGCCAGCAGCGCCGCGTGTGGCGCGCGCTGTGGCGGGATCGGGAGCAGCCAGACCGGGGCGTTGAAGTCGTCATCGGGCATCGCCTGCAATCCTGGGGCGGCACCCTCCGCCAACCACGCGGCAACCGGCTCGGCCAGTTGCTCACACAGCATCGATGCCCCGTGCTGCGCGTAATGGATGCACCAATCCGTCGCGTGTCCGTCATCGCACAGCCACAGAGCGGCCTCTTGCGCTTGATTGAGTTCGCCGAAGAGGGCGAGAATCTTTTGCAGACTCTCGCGCCAGTTGGCGGGGTGACTCTCCTGGCAGATCGTCGCCAGATGGTGGAAGAAGTCCTCGATGCGTTGTTGGCTCATAGCAGCCCTCCCGGTTTGTGGGTATCATACCATGACTCTCTTGAAAGATCACGGAAGCCAGGTTTCAAGCGTGCTTACGGGTATGTCACAGCGATCTCTAGCGGCAGCCGGAAAGCGTCGCCTTCTGCTCCGGCGATTATGGGGAGTCGGGTTAGCGTCGGCAGATAGTACAGACCGATCTGCACGGCGTAATCGCCGGGGGGCGTGTCTGCCGGGATTGCGATGGGGCGGTGATCTTCGATTATCTCACCGGGCAGCCAACACGACGTGGGCAGCGTATCCGCGACGGGCATCCCGTCATTCTGCGCCTGGAGCGCGCCCTCGGCATCCAGGAAATGGGCGAATATGCTGTAGGGCAGATCGGGGCGTGGTTGCGCTTGCCAGTATAGCGTCAAATCGAGCGTCTCGCCGGGAAGCACCCTGGGCGTGGGCAGCGCGTAGCCCACAAGGCGGATGTTCTGGTCATAGGTCACGTCCAGCGAAACCTCGACCGTTGGATCTCCGGCCTGGCGGGGTGTGTAGACGGGCATACCGGTATGGCTGACCCGCAAGAAGAGGGTCAGCCACAGGCATTGGAGTGCCATCAGGCTTAACCAGAGTGCGTAATCGCGCTGTTGCACGGTGGTGCGGCGACGCAGCCATAGCGCCGTGGTCAGCACCGTCCCCGTCATCCAAAACATCCATAGCCGCCCGACTTCGCCGGGCGAGACACCAGCCAGGTTCACCCCCGCGAGTATGCCGGAGATGACCAAGTCTGGTAACAGTGTGTCATCGATGCGTCGCTGCCACGCCGCTGACCACGCGCGCGCCGTCTCTACCACGAAGATCATCCCCACCGGCACGCCTGTGAAGACGAGTACATCGTAGGCATTGTAGAAGAGCCATTGTCCATAACTGTAGTTATCACGTAACGTGATCTGGATGTTGCTGGTGATTGCCAATAGCTCCCAAAAGGGCACGCCTGTCAGTATGTGAAAGATGCCCCACACGCTGTATCCACCGATGAGCAGCGCCAGCCACCCGCGCCATCTTCGCAAGATGTTTTTGTGGAAGGATGCAGGTTGGGATGGAGGGCTTGGGGCAACGCACTGATGCTGCTTCCATAAATAGAGGCCGGCATAGAGAGCCAGGCCCGGAGCTAACGGCGCGTTGCCGAAGCTGCAAAACGATGCGAGTGAGACGATACTTCCCGCTAGAAACCACAGGCCCGGCTTGTCCTCATCCAGTCCTCGATGGAGTGTGACAAAGGCTGTCGCCGCGAAGAATGGGTACACAGTATCCCAGCGCATCGTGAATAGGGAGAGCGCGGGGAGGAGAGCGAACAGCGTCGCCGCGCGCCAGCCTGTTTGCCGCCCCCCCAGGCGTTTTCCCCAGGCGTAAAGTGGTAGCACTGTCAGGCCGTTCAGCAGAGGGAGGCTCATTTGGCCTAGCGCGGTGGCGATATGGGCGTCGGGTCGCATCACAAAGGCAAGATCGGCGCAATTGTAGCTGCGCAGCCAGTGTGCTACGGTGTGGGCTATACCGGGGAATGCCTCGAAGCCTCTACGCCAAAGCCACAGGTAGAGGATGGTGCCCGGTGGATGGGTGGTGAGATGCACGAACACGCCATCCATAGCCCGCATCTGTGCCGGATAGGTGCGGAGGTAATCGCCAAGATCGTCAATAGAGACGGCGATTTGCCAGAAGCCGTTATGTGGCCCGATGGTGCGGTAGAGATATGATACGATAGGACGCGGATTGTGGATGTAGATCAGCAGGATTTGCGTCAGCGGGATGACGACTATCAGGAAACCCAATCCCATAGCGCGTTGCCATCGGTTCAGGCGCGACCAGCGTTTGTCCAACGCGAGCGCGACTACTACGGTGAACGTCAAGATGAGTATCGCCGGCCACCAGCGCGGGATTGTACTGGCTGCCGGCGGGCGTCCCGACCATGTCCATTCTCCGGGGACGCCGAAAAATGCCTCGTGCGGGCGCGCGGCAAGAATGGCAAAATAGACCAACGTGAGCAAGCTGGCCCATAGCCAGGGCTTTTGGCGATGGCTCAAGGCGCGGGATACCCCACCGGCACCAGATACAGTGGCGCGTGATCGGCGGGCAGGTGCAGGGCGAGTTGCAGTTGCTCGTCGTGCATCGCGCCGATGGGGACGCTGCCCAGGCCCAGCGCCACCGCTTGGAGTGAGAGGTTCTGCGCGGCGTGGCCGATTTCCATGTAGATGTAGCGTGGGGCGCGGTCACCGTAGCGTTGGGCCGTGCGAGCGTAGACGGCGGTGAAGAGGAACGTGGCCGGGGCATCGCGCAGGGCGTCCTGGCGCAAGCCCGCTTGCCACACGACTTCCCGCATATCCTCGGCATACAGGCGCGTAAGATAGTGTCCGTCAGGCTGATACCGATACACGCCCTCCGGCAGGATCACGTACAGTTCCAGCGGATAGAGCGCGCCGGCAGAGGGCGCGGCTCGCAGGCCGCGCGGATCGGTGCGGCCCTGGGTGGCCCAGAGCAGTTGTCCGATTTGCTCTGGCGTTAGCGGCTCGTCCGTGAACGACCGCACCGAGCGCCGCGCGGCGATGGCCTCTTCCAGGGCGGTATCGCTGCTTTGACGTGGCGCGGGTAACTCCAGGTCTACCGCTTCCCGCGCGGTGGGCGTGACCATAGATGCCGCGCGACAGGCTCCGCCTCCCACGCTCAACAGCAGCGCCAGCGCTCCGAAACATAGTTTGCTCAGGGGGTGCATAGTAAACTCCTCATAGGGTGGAAAGTGAACATATTGTTCGTCAAACGTCGGGCGTCAAACGTCAGATCACGACAGATCACATCACGCGCCGACCAGCCGCAGGGTGACAATCTCATACGGCTTGATCTCAAATCGCACGGTTTGACCCTCGACGGGCAGCGCGTCCTGGTTCTGCTCCAACAGGTTCGCGTGCCAGGCCCGGGCCAGCGGGAAGCCGGCTGTGAGCGTGACGGGGCCGCGTTTGCGCTGGCTCTCGTACAGGCGGAGGATGAGGCCTTGCCCGTTCTCGGCGCGCTTGACCGTCTCGATGACGACGTGGGGCGCGTCCACCGCCAGCAGACTGCCCAGGTCGCGGGCCGCCGCCCCGCTCCCCGGCGCGACGATGAGCGGATCGTTCAGCGCGTAGGCCGCCGCGATGGTGCGCTCGTCCCACCCGCCGGCGTGCGGGAAGAGGCTGTAAGTGACGCGCTGCTCGCCCTGGTCGGCCTCCGGGTCGGGCGAGGTGGGGCTGCGGAGCAAGCTCAGGCGGATGACGTTCGCGTGGATGTCGTGGCCGTACTTGCCGTCGTTGAGCAGGCTGACGCCGTAGCCGCCCTCGCTCAAATCCACCCACTTCTGCGCGCACGTCTCGAAGCGCGCCCAATCCCAACTCGTGTTGCGGTGCGTGGGCCGGGTGACGTTGCCCCATTGGATTTCGTAGGTCGCCATCGGCGCGAGCACCTCCACCGGGAAGGCCACCTTGAGCAAGATATGCCGCTCGCGCCAGTGGATGACGGTCTCGAAGTCGAGCCGGGGGCTGTCGTGGGAGAGCGCGATCCGCTGCTCGATGTCGCTGTTGAGGATGCGACGCCGCACGCGCAGCGCGGCGCGCAACGGGCCGACCTCGTCCACTATCACCTGAGCAGGATCGGCGTACCACACCTTGTCATCGTAGAAGATGTCAATGTCCCAGGCATCCCAGTTGAGCGGACGATCCTCGAAGGCGAGGAATTGGTTGGCGATTGCCCCCTCCGGCAGCACCTCGCGGGCGTTGCCCTTGTCGTAGATGCGCGTGATGTCGCCCTCGGCGCTGAACTCCACGCGCAGGAAGGCGTTTTCCAGCAGATTCGGCGCGGCCAGCAGAGGAGGGCGTTCTGGCGCGGGCGCATCCGTCGCTACCAACGGCGTGACGCTGTACGGCGGCAGTTCTCCGGCGTCGAGCCAGGAGCCGCCATCGGCGGTGGGCTGCGTCGCTACGGGCGTCCCGTCGGCGCGGGCCAGCCCCTCCGCGGCGAGTGGGCCGGGCCAGTGCGCCAGGTCGCGCCGGGGGAAGGCGGTGGGATTGACCAGGAGCAGGTCGCCGCCCACCTGCCCGGCGAGCACGGCCAGCGCAGATTCGCGGGTGGCCTCGCCCAACGCGCGCACCTCGGCGTATTGGCGCGCGGCGTCGGCGTAGACCGGGCCGATGCTGCTCCCCGGCAAAATATCGTGGAATTGGTTGAGGCAGACGAGTTCCCACGCCCGACGGAAGGCATCAGCGGGATAGGCGTACTCCGGCGCGAGGGTCGCGGCCATCGCCGCCAGGAATTCGGCGTCGTGCAGCAGAAACTCGCTCTGGCGGTTGGCGCGTTTGGCGCGGGCCTGCGTGGTGTACGTGCCCCGGTGGATTTCCAGATAGAGTTCGCCGTTCCAAACCGGAAGCTCGTCACCCACCTCGGCCTCCACACGGCGGAAGAAGTCCCCCACCTTGCCCTGGCGCGCGCGGGGCAGCGCGGGGAACTCGGTCATCTGCGCCAGATTCTCCAGCATCTCGCGGGTGGGGCCGCCGCCGCCATCGCCGTAGCCGAAGCACATCAGCAACGGTTGCGGCAACTCCTTCTGCTTGAAACTCGTCCACGTCCCGTGCATCTGCTCCGGCGTGGCCCGCGCGCTGTAGGTGCTCCCATAGGCCGAGGAGTCGGGGTTGGGCGTCGTGCTGAAATGGGTCAGCACCCGCGTCCCATCAAGGCCCTGCCACCAAAACGTGTCGTAGGGCAAGCGATTGTATTGATTCCAGCCGATTTTGATGGTGAAGAAGTAGTCCATCCCGGCTTGCTTGATGAGTTGCGGCAGATTCCAGGCATAGCCGAAGACATCGGGCAGCCACAGGACGGGGGCCTCGGCGCGGGGGCCGAAGTGCTCGCGGAAGAACGCGCGTCCCAGGAGGAATTGCCGCGCTAACGACTCTCCGCCGCTGATGTTGCAATCGGCCTCCACCCACATCCCGCCGATAGGCTCCCAGCGCCCCTCGGCCACGCGCTCGCGGATGGCGGCGAAGAGTTCCGGCGCGTCCTGGCGGATGAAGGCGTAGAGTTGCGGCTGGCTCTGCGTGAAGTGGAAGTCGGGGAAGTCGCGCATCAGCCGGAGCACGTTGCGGAAAGCGCGTTGCGTCTTGCGCCGGGTGACGGCCAGCGTCCACAGCCAGGCCACGTCGATGTGCGCGTGCCCGGCGGCGACCACGTCTACGTCGAGGGGCGGGCCGCTCTCGGTGATGTGCTCGCCGAGGAGGGTGTGGGCCAGGGGCACGCTCGCGTAGAAGGCGTCGCCGAATGGCTCGCGCGTGTCGAGCGCCCGGAACGCGGCGTCCAGCCCGGTGAGGAGGCGGGCGCGGGCGGGGTCGGCGGCGTCGAGGGCGCGCACCGTGCCCAACGTCACGCGGGCCAGCGCGAGAAATTCGCGTGTGGGCGCGTCGATCTGCACCATTTCGCACGCGCCCATCCGCAGCTTCTCGCCCGGTTCAGCGTCGAGCTTGCCGATCCAGCCTTCGAGGGTCAGTTGGTGCGCGCGGCCATCGTGCCAGGGGGCGAGGTCAAGCTCCGGGTGATAGCGGTCGCACGCGCCGACGGTCACGCCGTCCACCGCGACCAGGGCTTCGGGATGGATGAAGGCGTGGGCGTCGCCCAGGGGGAGGTGGAGCGCGGCGGGCACGTCGGCGGGCCAGTCGCGGGGCACCATGAACGTCCCGCGCAACACGAAGTGGGCCAGGGGCTTGCCCCAGTACTCGCTGGCCTCCACCACGTCCCAGGCCGCGTCCAGCGCGGCATCGACGGCCTGGAAATCCGCCGGAGTATCCAGCAGGCGGAGGTAGAAGGGGCCGAGGGGGACGCGCCGGCGATAGACCAGGGGCGCGATCAAGTCCAGGCGGCGCGCGATTTTTTCGGCTGTCCAGCGGATTTCGTGTAGCATGGTTCCTCCTGTGGGCGCATGGCAAATGGCAAAAAGCTCCTATGCAAAACGGGTGCGTGAAGCGACGTTGAGCCGCGCGCCACGCACCCGTCAGAGAAACTGGAAATCTACTGCTCTGTGATGGTGATGGTCTCGATGGCGTCGCCGGGCGTGGTCGCGGTTTGGGGATCGCGGATGCTGATGGAGCGCAGCACGTCCAGGCTGGCCTCGTCCGCTACCTTGCCGAACACGGCGTGGCGGCCATCCAGCCAGGGCGTTGCCTCGAAGGTGATGAAGAACTGGCTGCCGTTGGTGCCCGGCCCGGCGTTTGCCATTGAGAGGATGCCGGGGGCATCGTGCTTGAGGTCGGGATGGAATTCGTCTTCGAAGCGGTAGCCGGGGCCGCCGGTACCCGTGCCGGTGGGGTCGCCAGCCTGGGCCATAAAGCCCTCGATGACGCGGTGGAACATCGTGGCGTCGTAGAAGCCCTCGCGGGCCAGGAACACAAAGTTGTTGACGGTGTTCGGCACTTTGTCGGCAAACAGTTCGATCACGATGTCGCCCTTTTCGGTCACGATGGTGGCGATGTACTCTTTTTCGGGATCGATGCCCATTGCTGGCGGGGCATCGTACATCCCATTACGTCCGTTGGTCGTACTCATAGTATCTCCTTCTTCTGGTGGTGATCCGCTTAAAGCGGCTTCGACTAGGCGGCGCACTTCATCGGGCTGGTTGCCCGTGACGAGTTGGCCGTTGATAAGAAAGGCCGGGGTCGCGTTGATGCCTTGCTGTCCCGCGTTGTTTACCGCGTCCATAATCGCGTCGTGGTAGCGGCCTGAATCCCAACATTCGATGAGCGTGTCCATATCGACGCCAGCGCGATTTGCCGACTGCTCCAGGTCAAACTCGTTCTGCCCCAGGCCCTCAAAGACCGCGTGCTCGAAAGCGAAGTAGCGGCCTTGCTCGGCGGCGCAGAATGATGCCTGGATGTAGGCGATGGAGGCTTCTTGATTGAAGGCCATATAGTGGCCCACGTAGCGCACATCCCCGGAAGCGACGTAGTCGTGCAAGATGGGTTCCATGTGCTCAAGGGCGAACATGCGGCAGTAGCCGCACATGATCTCGCTGAACTCGATGACCGTCACCGGGGCGTCTTCGGCACCCAGCGCGGGGAGCCAACGGCGGCCCGGTTCGGGGCCGGGATAGAGCGCGTCGGTGGGGCCGGCATCATAGTGAACGCCTTCATAGTCGAGGAAGGTCTCTTTTTCCGCCACCACCGGCGGCCCCGGCGCCG
>SLSP01000066.1 GCA_007130345.1 Thermoflexales bacterium | reverse complement strand
GGGGTGGCGGTGGGCGGCGGCGGAGTGGGGGTGGGATTTGGGGGCGTGGGATTGGATAGCGTTTGGGTCAGCACCGGTTCCGGTTCGGGCGTTGCCGCCGTCGCTATGGCGAAGGTCATCAGCGCATTGATGGAATGAAGCGTTTGGCCCACCCACGCGCCGTTCTCGGCATCGTATAGCCAGAGGCCCACATCATAGACGAAGCCGTCATCCGCCTCCTGGCAGTGGGCCAGAATCGCGGTGGGCACGCGCATTGGGATAAGCGCATCCCCCCCGAAGACCCGATTTTCCATCCCGTAGAAATAGACATCATCGCGGGCCGAATCCGCGACCCAAATTGGCCCTCGGATTCGGAGATCGCGCACGGCGAAGTACGCCACCCAGCGACCGGGAAGCTCGTGGCGCGCGGCTACCGCTCCCGCGTACTCGCGCAAGACCCGCGTCGCTAGACGTTGCGGTTCGTTGAGGTGGATGCGATCCCAGCCCGCGTTATAGGCCGCCAGCGCGCTGAAAACGTCGCCGCGTCCCTGGTGCATGACAATCGACAGGGTGCGCGCGCCCCAGAAGAGGTTGGTGGATGGGTTGAGCAAATCTTCTTGCGGAGGTCGCCACGAGAACCCGGCTTCCCTGGGCATAATCTGCATCAGGCCCACAGCGCCGGCCGGGCTGATGGCGTCGGGCCTCCCTCTGGATTCCACCCAAACCATCGAGGCCAGGAAGTCATAGTCCAGGTTGCGGCGCTCGGCTTCTTGAGTGATCAGGCGATCCCAACGCCGGACGCTATAGGCCCAATAGGTTGAGATAGCCGGGGACTGCGATTCCGTCGCGGGTGATGCGATGACGTGTGGGTGAT
This sequence comes from Thermoflexales bacterium, assembly GCA_007130345.1. Lineage (GTDB taxonomy): Bacteria > Chloroflexota > Anaerolineae > B4-G1 > SLSP01 > SLSP01. The sequence goes on along the minus strand of SLSP01000066.1, from coordinate 7,851 downwards.
TGGTGAATCCTTCCCCTGCTACGGCAAGCAAAACGAGCGCCGCAAAGATCAGGCGAAACGATTTCATCAACCAGTCCTCCATACACTTGAGGGCGTCCATAAGCTCATTATAAACTTCCTTGAAAAAAGGTCAAAAGTAGCAGACTACAAAAGTCTGACACCGAGCTTGCAATTACTGTAACTGGGGCTATGATTTCAGTACCATAACGCGCAACTCAGGAGGCTTGAATGTACCAACCCTATGACGTGATCATCATCGGCGCGGGGATAGTGGGCGCGATGACCGCCCGCTTCCTTTCGCGCTATGCTCTCAAAATTTTGTGGATTGAGAAGGAGTCCGACATCTGCACCGGCACGACGGGGGCCAACTCCGCCCTCGTTCACGGCGGGTACGACGCGATGCCCAAATCGCTCAAGGCGGAGATGAACGTCCGGGGCAACGCGATGTGGGACGCGCTCTCTGAGGAACTGGACTTCGCCTTCGCGCGCATCGGCACACACGTCGTCGCTATCGGTGAGGACGAACTGCCCGCGCTGGATGAACTCAAGGCGCGCAGCGACCTCAACGGTGTCCCCACGGAGATCATCGCCGCCGAGGAGATGCGGCGGCGTGAACCCCTCATCAACCCGGAGGTCAGCGGCGCGCTCTTCTGCCCCTCCGGTGGCATCTGCGACCCCTGGGGCGCGACCATCGCCGCCGCCGAGAACGCGGTGCAGAACGGCGTCGAACTCCGACTTAACACCGAATTCCAGGACTTCCTCTGGGAACCGTCCAAAATCCAAAGTCCGAAATCCAAAATCGTGGGCATCCGCACCAACCAGGGCGACTTCTACGGACGCTGGGTGGTCAACGCGGCGGGCCTCTTCGCCGACGAGGTGATGCACAAGGCCGGCCTGCGCCCGGCGTTCGAGATCACGCCCCGGCGCGGCGAGTACTACGTGATGGATCGCAACCAGATTCAGACGCAGACCGTCCTCTTCCCCGTGCCCACGAAGGTCAGCAAGGGCATCCTCGTGACCACGACGCTGCACGGCAACACGCTCGTCGGCCCCAACGCCGAGGAGATCGACGACAAGACCGACGTCGCCGTGACCGCCGCCGGGATGCGCGAGATTTGGGATGGCGCGCGCAAGCTCATCCCCTCGTTGGATGCGCGGCACGTTATCGCCGTGTTTGCGGGATTGCGGGCCGGTGGCAACGCGCCCTGCCTCGATTGTGACGAGGCGTATCACAAGGACTTTATCATCGAGATTCCGGCGCAGGTGCAGGGCCTCGTTAACCTCGGCGGGATGGAATCCCCGGCGTTGACGGCGGCCCCGGCCATCGCCGAGCGCGTGGTCGCGTTGTTGCGTGGCGCGGGCGAACCTCTCGTCGAAAAAGCGGATTGGAATCCCCGCCGCGAGGCTCGGCCCGTCTTCCGCCACCTCGATCACGCGGAGCAGGCCGCGCTCGTCGCGCGAGACCCGCGCTATGGGCACATCATCTGCCGCTGCGAGTACGTCACCGAGGGCGAAATCGTCGCCGAAATCCACGCCCCCATCCCCGCGACCACCTACGACGCCATCAAGCGCCGCACTTGGCTCGGCACCGGGCGCTGCCTCGGCGGCTTCGACATGCCCCGCGTGGTGGATATCCTGGCGCACGAGTTAGGCCAGGATCCGCTGGAAATCAGCAAGAAGGGCGCGGGGTCAGAGTTTTTGGTCAGGAAAACGAAAGAGGTAGCGTGAAACGTCAAACGTCAAGCGTCAGCATCTTGACGTTTCACGTTTGACGTTTGACGGATATTGAATCTCACGCAAGGGACTATGCTAATGAAATCACTTAAAGACAACTACGATGTCATCGTCATCGGTGCCGGCCCCGGTGGTCTCGCGGCGGCTATCGCGGCGAAGAAAAACGGCGCGGAGGATGTGCTGATGATTGACCGCGACCTGGAATTGGGCGGCATTTTGCTGCAATGTATCCACAACGGCTTCGGCGTGGAGATTTTTAAGGAGGACTGGCCCGGCCCCAGTTACGCGCAACATTTCATCAATGAGGCGCAGGAGGTGGGCGTGGACGCGATGCTGGACACGATGGTGCTGGATGTGACGCCCGACCGCAAGGTGTACGCCACCGGCCCCGGACGCGGCTTCGTGGAACTGGAAGGCCGCGCCATCGTGATGGCGATGGGTTGCCGCGAGCGCACCCGCGCGCAGATCAAGCTCCCTGGCCCGCGCCCCGCCGGCGTCTACACGGCAGGCCTCGCGCAGCGCTGGGTCAACGTCGAAGGCTACATGCCCGGCAAGCGGTTCGTCATCCTCGGCTCCGGCGATATCGGGATGATTATGGCCCGCCGCCTCACCTTCGAGGGCGCGAAAGTCGAGCGCGTGCTGGAGGTGCTGCCCTATCTCTCCGGCCTGAACCGCAACTACGTCCAATGCCTGCTGGACTTCGACATCCCCCTGCAACTCCAGCACACGGTCAAGCGCATCATCGGCAAGGATAAAGTGGAAGCCGTCGAGGCGGTGGCGGTGGACGACCACTGGAACTTCATCCCCGGCAGCGAGGAGATCATCCCCTGCGACACGCTGCTGCTCTCCGTGGGCCTCATCCCGGAGAACGAGCTATCGCAGAAGGCGGGCGTCGCCCTCGATCCCGTGACCAACGGCCCGTTTGTGGATGACGGCTTTCTCACTAACGTGACGGGCATCTTCGCGGCGGGGAACGTCGTGCATGTCTACGATTTGGTGGATTGGGTGACGCAGGCCGGGCTGACCGCCGGGAAGCGTGCGGCGCAGTACGCCCAGGGCTGCTATAACGTGAACCCGCGCTATGTCCCCACCGCCGCCGGCGAGAACGTGCGCTACGTCGTTCCCCACAAACTGGACCCGGAGACGCTCACCGAGGATGGCATCATGCTCCAGATGCGCGTCACGCAGCCGCTAGAATTCCCCGTGCGCATCGAAGTCCGCGATGGCGACACGGTCATCGCCAAAAAAGCCGCCCGCTATGCTCGCCCCGGCGAGATGGTGGACATCACGCTCAAGGGCAAGGATTACGACGCCGTCCGCCAAGCGCGGGAATTGACCGCGCGCGTGGTAGCGCGATAGGTGGCTCTGATGCGTACCCTTGTCATGAAATTTGGCGGTACGTCCGTCGGTAGCGCGGAAGCGGTGGCGCAAGCCGCTATGATTGTGCAGGCGCAGGCGCAAGCCTGGGAGCATCTTGTGGTGATCGTCTCGGCGATGCGCGGCGTGACCGACGCGCTCATCCAGGGCGCGCGCACGGCGGCCTCCGGCGACGAGCAGACGTATCCCGCGCTTGTCACCGATTTGCGGGTGCGGCACACGCTGGCGGTTGCCGAGTTGTTATCGGACGCCGAGGATCGCGCCGCGCTGCTCAAGACGCTGGATGCCTACCTGGACGAGTTCGCCACGTTCTGCCGCAGTGTGCAGGTGCTCGGCGAGGTGACGCCGCGCGCGCTCGACGCGATCAGTTCGCTCGGCGAGCGGATGAACGCCCGCATCGTGGCGGCGCGCTTGCGGCAGATGGGGTTGCGCGGCGAGGCGGTGGACGCCACCGAGTTGATCGTCACCGACCGGCACTTCCAGCAGGCCGTGCCTCTGCTGGATGCGACTCGCGCGCGGGTGGAGGCGCGGCTGCTCCCGCTGTTGGCGGACGGCGTGATCCCCGTCGTCACCGGCTTTATCGGCGCGACCGCCGATGGCATCACGACTACGCTCGGACGCGGCGGCAGCGATTACAGCGCGGCGATTCTGGGGGCCGCGCTCGACGCCGCCGAGGTGTGGACGTGGACGGACGTGGACGGCGTGCTGACCACCGATCCGCGCATCGTCGCGGATGCGCGCGTGATCCCCGTGCTGTCGTACAGCGAGGTGGCCGAGTTGGCGTACTTCGGCGCGAAGGTGTTGCATCCCAAGACTATCAGCCCGGTCATCGAGCGCGGCATTCCCGTCTGGGTCAAAAACACCTTCAACCCCACCTGCCCCGGCACCCGCATCGCCCACGAACCGGAAAGTACGCCCGGCACCGTCAAAGCGATCTCGGCCATTCACGGCCTGAGCATGGTCAACGTGGAGGGGCGCGGGATGATGGGCGTGCCGGGCATCGCCGCGCGGACGTTTGCCGCCGTCGCCAGCCAGGGCGCGAGCGTGCTGATGATCTCGCAGGCGTCCTCCGAGCAGTCTATCTGCTTCGTGATCCCCACCGAGACCGTGCCGGATGTGATCGCCGCCATCGAAGCGGAGATGGCGCTGGAACTGGCGCGGCGCGACATTGACCGCGTCTGGGCGATGGAGGACGTGGTCATCGTGACCGCTGTGGGCGCGGGGATGCGCGGGACGCCCGGCGTGGCCGCGCGGCTCTTCGGCGCGCTCGCGCAACAGGAGATCAACGTTATCGCCATCGCGCAAGGCTCGTCGGAGTGTAGCGTCTCGCTCGTCGTCGCCGCTGCCCAGGCGACCGAGGCCGTGCGGCAGTTGCACGCGGAGGTTATCAATGGCCGATGACAAAATTCCTGTCGGTATTTTGGGCGCGACCGGAGCAGTGGGGCAACGGTTCGTGCAGTTATTGGCGCGGCATCCCTGGTTCGAGATCGCGGCGCTGGCGGCATCGGAGCGGAGCGCGGGCCAACGGTACGCCGACGCCTGCAAGTGGGTCATCCCCGGCGATCCGCCGCCGGCTGTGGGCGATACGGTGGTGCAGCCGTTGACGCCGAATCTGCCCGCGAAACTGGTCTTCTCCGCGCTGCCCTCGGACGTGGCGCGCGAGGTTGAGCCGCAATTTGCGCGGGCCGGGTACGCCGTCTGCACCAATGCCGCGCCGCATCGCGCTGTGGATGACGTGCCGCTGCTCATCCCGGAGGTCAATGCCGATCACCTGTCGCTCATTGCCGCGCAGCGTGCCGTCTGGCCGGGCCTCATCGTCGCCAGTCCCAACTGCACGATCACGGGCGTAGCGCTGCCGCTCAAGCCCCTGGATGTGGCGTTTGACGTCCGCAAGGTCTTCCTGACCTCGATGCAAGCCATCTCTGGCGCGGGTTATCCCGGCGTGGCCTCGCTCGACATCCTCGATAACGTCATCCCCTACATCCCCGGCGAGGAGGAGAAGTTCGCGCAGGAGTTGGGCAAGCTGCTGGGGCGGGTGGTGGATGGGCGTGGTGTCCCCGCCGACATCGTCCTCAGCGCGCACGCCAACCGCGTGCCGGTCTTCGATGGACACACGGTCAGCCTGTCCGTCGGTTTCGCACGTCCGGCGTCGGTGGCCGATGTCAGCGCCGTTTTGCGCGACTTTCGCGGGGACGAGATCGCGCGCGGGCTGCCGAGCGCGCCGGAGCACCCGCTCATCACGCGCTCCGAACCGGATCGCCCGCAGCCGCGCCGCGACCGCGATGCCGCCGGCGGTATGGCGATCTCCGTGGGCCGCATCCGCCCCTGCCCGCTGCTCGACATCCGCATGACGACGGTGAGCCACAATACCTTGCGCGGAGCGGCCAGCGGGGCCATCCTCAATGCCGAATTGCTTGTCGCAACGGGGCATGTGATGCGTAAATGAATGACTCTGCTGAAAGAACCCTAAAAAATCCGATTTTTTAGAAATTGATCCTAGATGTAGATTTTTCGCGTGTGGAAAAAGCGGATTTTTGGACTTTTTCCAGGGGATTCATGAAGTGTAAAACGCAATGATTTTGTTGGTCATTCTCACTCCATCTATTTAGGAGGTATCACTATGCGAAATTACGGCCTGACAGCAGTTGCCGATTTTCTCGGCGACCGGATGGTGTACCGGAATCTGGACGCGGCGGATGCGCGGCTGCCGCGCCTGGCCGAGTTGCGCGCGGCGGTGGGCCTGGCCGACAACGCGATCCCGCGCAAGAGCGCGCCGGAGTATGCGCGCGTCGTCGTCCGGCTGTTGCGCCTGGCCCGCGCGCTCGACGCGCCGGGGACGCCGCTCACGCGCCTGGTCTTCATCGGCGACACGCGCTTGAATGACGGCGCGGCCTTCGCCAACCTCTGCCGCGTGGGCGATTGGCCCGGCGTCGCCTTCATCGGCGCGGAGCAGCCCGCGTCAGCCCAGGCCGAGGTCGTCGCGCCGGACGGGTATCCGCTTTACCTGGCGAACCGCTGGACGTTGCTGGCCGACTTCGACGCTTTCTGCCGCCAACAGGGCGTCCCGGTGGATGAGCACACGGCGGTTATCCTCGACCTGGACAAGACGACGCTCGGCGCGCGCGGGCGCAACGATCACGTCATCGACGCGGCGCGGGTGGCGGCGGTGCGGCGCACCGTCGGCGAGCTGCTTGGGGCCGCCTTCGATCCGGATCGCTTCGAGGCCGCTTACGCGCAACTCAATCAGCCCGAATTCCACCCCTTCACCGCTGACAACCAGGATTATCTGGCCTACATCTGCCTGATCGTGAGCAGCGGGCTGTGGGCGCGGGAGACGCTCGTGGCCGACGTGCGCGCGGGGCGGATGACGGCGTTCGCGCAGTTCCTCGCCGCCGTCCACGCGCGGGCCGCTGCCCTGCCCGCCGACTTGCGCGCGCTCCACACCGACATCCACGCGCGGGTGCAGGCCGGCGATCCCACGCCGTTCAAGGCGTTCCGCTACACCGAGTACCGCGAGACCGTCGCGCGGATGGGCGCGCTCCCCGCGACCGCCGCGCCGGAGGACTTGCTGGCGCGCGAAATCTGCCTCACCCACGAGGTGCGCGAGCAGGCGATGGCCTGGCGCGACCGGGGCGCGTTGCTCTTCGGCCTCTCCGACAAGCCGGACGAGGCGTCCATCCCGTCGGATGCTCTGCGCGCCGCCGGCTACAAGCCCATCCACCAGACGCCGACCCACGCGGTGGGCGCGTGATGCTTCTCGGACATCTGGGCGTCTCGCTCCTGGCGCACCGGTATCTCCAGGCCGACCTCGCGCCGGTAGTCGTCGCAGGCGTGTTCCCCGATGTGGTGGACAAGGGGCTGTGTCAGGGCTTGCGCGTTTTGCCTAGCGGGCGGATGTGGGGGCACACCCTGCTCGGCCTGACCGTTTCGACCGTCCTCGCGGGGCGGTTATGGGGACGCCGCGCCGCGTCGAGTTGGGCCGTGGGCTATTTGGGGCATCTCGTCGCCGATCTCGAGGGGCAGGTGCCGTGGCTTTACCCATTCGCGCCGTATGACTTCTCGCCATCGCCGAGCTTTTGGGGCATTTTGCGGCAGCAACTCACCCGGCCAGGGGCCATCGTCCTGGAAGTGCTGCTGCTCGGTTGGGCGGCGGTGGCTGTGCTGCGGGATGCGTAAACTGATGCAATCCTTGATTTTGGATGCAAAGTTAAGGCGTCTTTGACACGCGATATGGAAATCGCGGCTACAATTATGCGTCAGATTTTGACGTTTGACGTTTCACGTTTCACTTCGGAGGGTAGGATGGACTTGGAACACGAATTGCAGCAGCATGTGCAGCGGTTAGCCGTCGAGATCGGCGTGCGGCCGGCCGGTTCGGCGGCGAATCACGCGGCGCTGGCGTACATTCACGGCGTCTTCACGGCCTCCGGGCTGGAAGTGGAGCAGCAGGACTACGCCTGCCCGGCGTGGACGTGCGACTCCACCCGCCTGATGCGCGCTGGCGTGGCCCTGGAGGCCGTCGCCAACGCCTTCTCGCCACCGTGCGACGTGACCGCGCCGGTCGTGACGGCGTGTACCGTCGCGGAACTGGACGCGGCGGACATCACGGGCAAGCTCGTCCTCCTCTACGGCGACCTGACGCACGCGCCGCTGTCGCCTAAGTCCTGGTTCCTCAAAAGCGACCGCGACGCCCACATCCTCACCCGGCTGGAGACGGCGGCCCCGGCGGCGCTGCTCACG
>SLSP01000118.1 GCA_007130345.1 Thermoflexales bacterium | reverse complement strand
CGATGCTCCCCCCCTCGGTCCCCCCCAGTGGGGGGGAGGTCTGGGCTTCCCCCCCAGCGGGGGGGATTGAGGGGGGGCGAGTGGCAGTCTTGATGCGACTGAGGTTGGTCACCAGGTTGTGCGCCGCCTCTTCCGTGAAGGGGACGCCGGCTTGCGCCGCCGGCCCCATCACGATTTGGAGCGCCTGCGCGCGGGTGGGCAGCGTCATCCGAAAGCGCGCCTGCAAGTGACTCGGCAGCAGCGGCGTGTAGGGATCAAGTTCGGCGACGTAGTCCTCGCGCAGCACGAACAGCACGCCCAGGCCGGGCAGCGCGTCGAGGGCCTCGCGCACCTGCTGGAAGAAGCCCTCGGCCTCGGCCCAGTGGTCGCGGTGGGTGGTGGCGATCTCCTCGAATTGGTCGAGGATGAGGAGGGTGGGATGTGAAGCACTTGAGACATCGGAAGTCTCGCAGACTTCCGATGTCTGTTGTTGCAAGTACGAGAGCAGGGTGTGACCGAGCAGGGTTTCCGGCGCGAGGTCAGTATCAGCGGCGAGGGTGAGGAGCGCGCTGAGGGTGAAGATGTTGTCCACCTGCTTCGGCGTGATGCCTTCCGGCAGCGCGCTGCCGACGCGGGCGACGGGCAGGACGTGGACGCCGCGCTTTTCCAGCGATGGAATGACGCGCGCGTTGAGCAGCGAGGTCTTGCCCGCGCCGGATTGCGCGTAGAACAGCACGGCGCGCTCGGCCAGGATGAGCCAGGCGAGTTCTTTGCCTTCGCGGTCACGGCCAAAGAAATTCTGCGTCTCGTCGCGTTGATAAGGGCGGGGGCCGATGTAGGGATTGTTTTTCATCGTCAGGGTTCAGGTCAGCGTGTGGAAAGCTTCAAAGGAATTTTGGATGCGCGGGCCGTAGATCGTTTCTTGCCCTCTGCCATTGTAGATGGTCGCAAAATGCATGAAATTCCTGTTCTGCAAAGAGGGCACAAGCCGTTTATGGTTCACAAAGTCGAAGAAGCCGATCAGTTGGCCGTGTAAACTGGTGTTAAAGGCGTCGAACATAGCCTCTACTGTGGGATAGCCAATCCCCGTGTGGTTGAAGCCCATAATCTGCACCAGCCCCATACTTATCGAGAGCTTGGCGGCCCGGTCATTCAACTTTTGCGCCACACCGAAGGCTTCCCATTCCTCAAGCTGGTTGCGGTGAGATTGACGACGTGGTTCGTTGGGCGTGGGGCGGTAGGTGTGTCCGTGTTGATTGTTGGCGTGTTCGAAGTGGCGGTTGTACATTTCCGGGTTGAATTTGCCCCAGTTATTCCAGAAAATGTGATTTTCCAGCCGAATGATCATCCGGCCATCTGGCCCAACGCTACGCCCGCTAGATTCGGCAGCGACGACGGCGACGGCGACGGCGGGATCAATGTGCAGTTTTGCGGCCAACGGCTCCAGCAGGCCGCCGTAAGCGTTCCATATCCGCGCCGCCAGGTTTGCTTGGGCCGATGCGCCGGGAGGTGGGGTGCGGGGCCGGGCCGGGGCCAGGGGCAGCGCGTGCAATTCGCTTTGATGCGCCAAGCGGCCGCGGAAGCTCGGTGTGGACGCCGGCCCGGCCGGCGCGGTCGTCCCCACCAGCATGACCTTGTCGGCTGTTTCACGCGCCCAACCAAACGCGCCGTCAGGCGCTTTGACCCACAGCCAGGGAGTGCCGTCGGCCTCGGTGACGCGCTGGTAGACGGTCACTTGCGCGCCAATCGGCACACGCTCGCGCAGCGGCGCCCGGATGTGCCGCGTCTCGCGCACGCTCAGGCCGCCGGCCTGACGTACCGGCGCGGTATCCAGCACGTATAGCGTGTGCGGTTCGGCCGGCGGCGTGGCGGCGAGGTAGCGATTGCCGCCGCTACTGGCGGCCACCCAGCCGGTAGCGCCCTGGTCGGTCAGGACGTTTTGCCAGGTGTGGCCGCTGGCGTCTGGGGCAGATTCCGGGCTTAACGTGCCGAGATGTTGTCCAAACGGCACGCCGGGGCTGCCGGCCGGGGCCGCGCCGCCGGGTTGCGGACGCACGAGTAAGCCGAGCGGCGCGACGACCCACACGTCGCTCAGGACGGTGGGCAGTGAAAACGCGAGCGCGCTACCCGGCGGCGCGGTGAGCATCGGCGCCGGCAACGGCACGAGCGCGCTGTAGTCAAAGCCGCTCCAGGCATCCATAAAAATCTGATAAGCGTAGGCGCGTTGAGCGTAGGCGCGCTGATGGCCGCCGTCTGCCCCGGCCTCGTCTGCGGGATAGTGCGGATCGTTGACGAATATGAGGCCGTTGTGTTCATCGTAGCCGACCAGGAGTACGTAATGCGCGCCGGTGGCGCGGCGTTCCAGGCGATCCGGGAGCGCGCCGTATTTGAGCAGCACGATGGGCGGCTGTCCGTCGTCGAGCAGGCGTTGAAGATCGGCGAGGGTGGCGCCTTGGTTGCGGAACAGGGTTAATCCGTGGGCCTCTGCGCCCCGGATGAGGGCCGCGCGAGATAACCGACAGCCGGATTTTCCGGGCGTCAGGCCGACTTCGCCGGCCGCCGCGATGTCCGCCGCCGTCGGCGTCTCGGCCCGCGCCGCCAGCAACATCGCCGCGCAACACGCGCCACAATCGAGCAGCGCGCCGTCCGCGCTATGGCGCGAGATCAAGGGAATGTCGAGCATTGTCTGAGTCATGATCTCCTCTCCTTATGGGTGAATGTTAGGCGTGAAACGTTGAGCGTCAAACGTGAAACGTCAAACGTGAAACGTCAAACGTGAAACGTCAAACGTGAAACGTCAAGCGTCAAACGTGAAACGTCAAAAATTGAAAAGGTTTTAGCTCCAAGTCTCCGTTCTTGAAGCTGGCGCGAATTCACAATAGGCGATTTCCATTCGCGTATTCGTGCGGTTATTCGTGGACGGCCCCCGCTTGCTCTTGACGCGGGAGCAAGCGGGAGCAGAATTCGCCGCGCCGGATGGGTCAGCCTTTGCGGACTTTGAGTTTCATTACCGGTGAGCGCGGGTTGCCGTGCCGGTCATACCAGCCGCAGCCGAACCACCGCGTGTCATGCACGCCTTCATCTGAGAAAGTCCAGGGACACATCGCCCGCATCTGCATGGGATAGTCGAACATCGCCTCCAGGCGTTGCCCCCATTCCGCATCTGTATAGGGACTCGGCCATCCCAGATCATCCCGCAGGTGTTTGGGCGAATACACGCCGCCTTCGGTCGAGATCGTCACCGGCCAGACGCCGAAAACGTCGTAGACGACCTTGCGGGCGATTTCATAGCCACGCAAGCACATATCGTCAAGGCCCCCCTCGAACGGGTCGTAATCGAAGGGGAGGCCAAAATCGGCGGTGTGGACGGCTAACCAGGCTTGCTCGTTGACCAGCCAGCCCTTGACCTCGGCGAAGTGGGTGGCCTCCAGGCGGCGCATCATCCCCACCAGCCATTGGACGCTGGAATACTGTGGATGGACGCCGCGGTTCCGCTCGGTGGGGGCCATCGCGTAGATGGCGGGTTTCAGCCCGGCGTGGATGGCGTCCCGCGCGTCGAGATACCAGTTGTCGGCGATGCTGTTGATCTGCGCCTGGTTGTGCCAGTCATTAGGCTCGCGCCATTCACATGCCAGGTTCGGCTCATTGCCGATTTCTATGTAGGAGGCTCCGGCGGCGCGCACCGGGCCATAGCGTTGCCGTAAAAGTTCGGCCAGCCGGCCGGGGAATTGCGCCCCCTGGTAGATGCGGACGACGGGTTCGATGCCGACGTTCTTGAGCGCGGTGATGAGGCGCAGGTTGTCATCCCCGCCCACATCCAGCATCTTGTACCAGCGGATGTCCAGTTCTTGGAGGCGCTGCACCAGGTTGGGAATCGGGTGCGTCACCGGCGCGCAATGGACGCCGCGTTGGGTTTTGCCGGCTTCGCCGACCAGGGCTTGCTCGTCGGCCTTCTCGCGCACCCAGCCGTGTTTGCCGCTGGGCGTCCTGACCCACAGCCACGGCGTGCCATCGGCTTCGGTGATGCGCTGATAGACGGTCAACTGGCTGCCTATCGGCACGCTTTCGCGCAGTGTCGCGTGGATGTCGCGCGCTTCGCGCGCGCTTAAGCCGCCGGCCCGGCGCACTGCGGGCGTGTCCAGCACGTACATCGTGTACGGATCAATGGGTTGCGCGTCAGACAGATAGCGATTGCCGCTCGCGCTGGCGGCCACCCACCCGGTCACGCCTTGCGCGGTCAAGACCTGTTGCCAGGTGTAGCCGGCGGCATCCATAGCGGATTCCGGGCTGATCGCGCTCAGGTGTTCTCCGAAAGGCACGCCGCCCGCCACTGCCGTCCCCGCGGCTTCGGGTTGGGCGCGCAGTCGCAGGCCGAGCGGGGCGATCACCCACACGTCGCCCAGGATGGTCGGCTGCGTGAAGGAGACGCCGCCTTCCTGTACCGGCGCGGGGGCCGGTACGGGGATGAGGGCGTTGAATTTGCCGCCGCGCCACGCCTCCATAAAGACCGGGTAAGTGTACGCGCGCCGGTAGCCGCCATCCCCCGCTTCTCCGGCTTCGGGATAATGCGGGTCGTTGATGAATATCTGCTCGGTCTCGTCGTCGTAGCCGACCACGATCACGTAGTGCGCGCCGGTGCTGCGGCGGGCCAGCCGATCCGGGATGTCGCCGTACTTGAGCCGCACGATGGGCGGTTGTCCATCATCCAGCAGACGTTTGAGGTCCTCAAGTGTGCGGCGCTTGTCTTTGAACATGGTCAGGCCGAATGTCTGGGCGCTCTGGATGAGGGCCGCGGGCGAAAGCTGGCAGCCGCCCCGTCCACCCGCGATGTCAATGGGTGAGGTCGGTTGCGCCATCGCGGCCAACAACATCGCCACACAGCACGCGCCGCAATCCAGCCGCGCGCCGTCCTCGGTATAGCGTGAAACGAAAGGCACGTTGAGCAGTTGCTCGGTCATAGTTTCCCTCCTCTTAGTGAATGGCAAATGGCGAATCAGGTAGCTTCTCTAAATCGAGGAGACTTCCGAAGTCTTACCAAAAGCGTGCTAAAATTCGTGGCCTTTCAAAGACTTCGGAAGTCTAGAAGTCTAAATCATCTCATCTGAGTCTAATCACCGTAATTGTGCAGGGGCAAGCTGGCCGACAACGAATGAGAGCCACGAATAAACGAATTCGGGTCTCGAAAGGATGAGAACCGCATGGTAAGCCAGTCTCCATTCGTTTATGCGTCCAAAAAATTCGTTGTCGGCTACTCGGCCTGAACGGTTACTAATCACCAGCCGCCCCGCCCATTTCGCGGGCTTGCTCCGGCCAGGTGTCTATGTGCATACCGCCCAGGCCGCCTTCGGCCAGCACCGTCTTGAGTTGCTCCGGCGTGAGCGCGGCGATTTGCTTGAAGGTGCAAATCCCCACGGCGGTGAGCAGCGCCGCGATTTTAGGCCCGATGCCCTTGATGCGTTCCAGATCGTCCACGTCCGCCGGGCGCAGCTCCTCTGGCTCCCGCGCGCCGATGCCAAAGGACACGCTGGGATCGAGGGTCTCGGTGAGCGAATCCAGCGACAGGCAGAGGTACCAGGCGGCCACGTGACCGGTCAGGCCGTCCTGTGTGCGCACATGCAGCCAATCGCCATATTTCCCCACCTTCTCCAGCGTCGCCGCCGACGATTCGAGACATTCCAGGATCGTCGTGTGGGGCAAATCCTCCAGGATGGGCTGGCCGGTGCCTGGCCCCAAGCGCAGCTTCAAGGGGATGTCCGGTGAATTGACCTGCACGCGATACGCCTCGCCGGCCGGCGCGTCGGTGCTGGCCGGCGCGCCCGGTACGTTGACGTGCCAGGCAGCCACGTGGCCCACCTGTCCGCCGGAGGTGCGCACCCACAGCCATTGGTTGGGCTGGCCTAACTTGCGGCGCGTCACGTCCGCCGCTTCGAGCGACCCGACGACGGTTCCGCACGGCAGGGTCGTCACCACCGCGCCGATCACCGGGGCGGCGCGCAGATTCAGGCCGTCCGCCGCCGTCACCTGTACGTCGAGCGTGGTCTGCGCGGGAGGTGTGGGTTGCGGCGTCCCGGTGGCGGCGGCGTCCAGGTAAGGGTGCGGATCAACCACGTCCTTTTGATAGTCAGTTTCTTTTCTTGCGGTCGCGCCCTGCTTTTTGATCGTGAAGTGCAGATGGGGGCCGGTCGAGCGCCCGGTGTTGCCGCTCAAGGCGATCACCTGTCCCGCCTGCACCGTCTGATTTTCTCTCACTGTGACCTGGGAGAGATGCGCGTAGATCGTCTCGTACTGCCCGTGCTGGTGGCGCACCCGCACGTAGATGCCGTAGGGCGAGACTTTGGGGTTGGGGTTGCGGTTGATGAAGAAGACCTCACCATCGGCGGCGGCACAGATCGGCGTCCCTATCGAGATGGCCCAGTCAACGCCTTCATGCCCTGGGAAAGCCGGCTGGTACCACTGTGGATTGGCTCTAAATCTCTGCGAGAGTCGCGCGTTGCGGGGGACGGGATAGTGTATATTCAAACTCATTGCTTACCTCCTCGGAAAATCGTAATCGTTAGCGTAATGCGTAATCGAAGGTTGGGGAAAACGTCAAACGTCAAACGTGAAACGTCAGAACCCGGTTTTCATTCCTTGTCGGTGGCTTTGGGGATGCGCAGCACGTCGCCGGGCTTGAGCTTGTTGGGATCGGCGAGCGGTTCGCCTTCCGCGTCCATAATCTCGAGGTAGCGGGCTTTGCTGCCCAGATGCGTTTCGGCAATCGCCATCAGGTGATCGCCGGCCTTGACGGTGTACTCGAAGTAGGGGAGGGGCGCGGGCTTGCGTTTCGCCTCATCCGCCTTGACGACGCGCGCCACCTCGCCGGGGCCGAGCTTGGCGGGATCGTCCACCGGGATGCGCAGCACGTCGCCAGGCTTGAGCTTGTCCGGCTCGGCGAGCGGTTCGCCCTCCGCGTCCATAATCTCGATATAGCGGGCTTTGCTGCCCAGATGCGTTTCGGCAATCGCCATCAGGTGATCGCCGGCTTTGACGGTGTACTCTTTGTAGATAGTGGTCATCTTGGGTCTCCTTTTGGGCTAACGGTTGGGATTGGGGTGAATTGACAGGTGGTGTATGGGCTTATGTGGGCCTCCTTTGTGAAGGGTAGGTGGGTGAATGGCAAAAAACTGTGCTGAACTCGCGTGCTGTGATGGCCGCGAAGTCTCTTGTGGTGGAGTGTGTGTTGACAATCTGGCGCGCGGTTTCCGCTACAATGCCCTGCCGAATTGCGCGTGACTCCCCAACACCCCAGGTCTAATTCGTTCATTCGTTCCCGTAATTCGTTGTCGGCCCGCCCCCTAATGCTCCGCCGCCGGCCACTCGTCGAACCCATACGATATCCGCTCCGCTCCCAAAAAAATCGGTGGATCGCGTTGGATGAGCGAATCGGCCAAATCCAGCAAGTAGGGGATATCCATATACCAAAGGCGTAGTGTGTGGTCTTGACTTCCACTTACAATCTGTGTCCCGTCCGGACTATAGGCTACCGACCAGACCCAATCAGTATGCCCGGTCAAGGTATGCAGGAGAGCGCCTGTGTCCGCATCCCACACCCGTACCGTTTGATCATCACTTCCGCTGACAATGCGCGTCCCGTCAGGGCTATAAGCTACCCCCCCGATTCCCCAAGTATGTCCCATCAACCGCAATATTTCCGCGCCCGTGACCGCGTCCCAAACTCGCACCGTTTGATCATCGCTGCTACTGATAATCCGAGTCCCATCTGGACTATATGCTACAGCCCAAACGCTCGCGGTATGCCCGGTCAATGACATCCATTCGGTTCGACTCCCCACGTCCCACACGCGCACTGTCTGGTCGGCACCCCCGCTGACGATGTGTGTCCCATCCGGGCTATAGGCCACCGCGTAGACTCCACCGGTATATCCAGCCAATTCCTGCACCATCTCTCCCGTAGTTGCATCCCACACCAACACCAGGCCATCCCATCCACCGCTAACGATGTGTGCCCCATCCTCGCTATATGCCACGGCTTCAACCCCGCTAGTATGTTCAGTCAGTCGATGCACTATATTTCGCGTAGTTGCATCCCACACTTGTATAATTCCATCTGATCCTCCGCTAACAATATTTTCCCCGTTGGGACTATACGCCACTGCATTGATTCCACTCGTATGCTCTAATTGATATATCTCAATGCCGGTTGCTGTATCCCACACCCGCACCATTTGATCATGTCCCCCGCTGACGATGCGCGTTCCATCCGGGCTATACGCTACCGACTTGACAGTTCCGGTATGCCCGGTCCATTGATGCGTTCGCGCGCCTATCTGCGTATCCCATACTCGCATGGTTCTGTCCGCTCCCCCGCTCAAAATTTTCGTCCCATCCGGTGAATAAGTTACTGCCCGGACCGCACCCGTATGCCCGATCAATTGATGCACTTCCTCGTCCGTCTGGATATCCCACACCCGCACTGTTCCATCATTACTGGCACTGACAATGTGTGCCCCATCCAGGCTATATGCCACGGCCAAGACTTCATCGGTATGTCCAGTCAATTGCCGCACCAGCTCTCCCGTAGCTGCATCCCACACCCGTACTATTTGATCCCCCCATCCCCCGCCGCTGATGATGTGTGTTCCATCCGGACTATACGCCACAGCCAAGACATACCCGGTATGCCCGGTCCATTCTAATAATTCGTCTCCACTTGTTGCATCCCATACCCGCACTGTTCTATCAT
>SLSP01000417.1 GCA_007130345.1 Thermoflexales bacterium | reverse complement strand
CGTTCTGAAGTCCGGGGGAGATAGGATTAAAGGAAATACCGCAAAAGTCACCCTGTTTGGGACACGGATAAACACAGATTTCACGGATAAAACCAAAAAATCCGTGTTTTTCCGTGTAAATCCGTGTCCTTACTTGAAAACAACCGGGGACTTCTTCTTGTCACAGGGTCAGTTTTGCGCTACTGCAATTTTGGCGTTGTTTCGCAGTAAGCCCCACGTCACCCTCTCCCCTCACCACACCACCTCCACCACCTCAAACAGCGGCAGCGCGATTAGGGCCGTGCGCCGCACCGGATCGGCGTGGAGGAGGGGGAAGGCTTCCCCGTCGGCGCGGATTTCGCGGGGGATGCGCGCCAGGCCGTTGAGCGTCAACTCGATGTGGACGTAGGGCGGCGTGTAGCTCCCCTCCTTCTCCCACCGCAGGATGAGGCGCTCGTCCGTGCGCTCCTGCACGAAGCGGCTCACGCGATAGTCGCCCTGTTGGTAGGCTAACCCTTCCCCGGCGTCTTCGTAAAGCTCCGTGACGGTCTCACCCGGCGCCGTCAGCGGATAGACGCTCAGGCGCAGGAAGCGGTCCTTGCGCTGCTCCACGCTCGCGCCGCTTTCGCCCAGAGTCAGGACGCTGCCGGCCCGCGCGAACAGGGGCAGCGTTTCCAGCGGCGCGTACTGCTCGAAGGTGGTGTGCCCCGCGTGCAGGCGATTGCTCCAGAAGTCGTACCACTCCCCGCCCGGCAGCGTGACGGCGCGCTTGTCCGCGCCCGGCTCGCCGACCGGCGCGACCAGCAGCGCGTCCCCGCAGAGGAAGGCGTCATCGATGGCCCACAGGTCGCGCGCTTCCTGGTCATTCCACCAGAGCGGACGCACCATGGGCCAGCCGCGTTCTGCCATCTGCCAGACGGCGGTGTAGAGGTAGGGCAGCAGCTCGTATCGCAGCTCGATGAAGCGGCGGACGATGCTCAGGTACGGTTCGCCGTAGGCCCACGGCTCCTGATCCGGCGTGCCGATGGCCGTGTGCGCGCGGAAGAAGGGCATAAAGGCGGCCTGCTGAATCCAGCGCGTGAACAGTTCCCCATCCGCCGCGCCGACGAAGCCGCCCACGTCCGGCCCAGTGAAGCCGACGCCCGAAAGCCCCAGGCCGAGCACCATCGGCACGGTCACGCGCAACGATGCCCACGTGCTCTGATTGTCGCCCGTCCACGAGACGGCGTGACGTTGCACCCCGGCCCAGCCCGCCCGCGTGATCAGCACGGGCCGCTGCTCCGGCTGGAGTGCGTGCAATCCCTCAACGCTGGCCCGCGCCATCAGCATCCCGTAGAGGTTGTGGGCCTCCCGGTGATCGCCGCCGCGCCCTTCGAGGCTGTGCCGCACCGCGCCCGGCAACGTCCCCGCGCCGCTCGCGCTGAAGACCGCCGGCTCGTTCATATCGTTCCAGAACCCGGCAATCCCGGCTGCCACCAGTGCGCGGTACTGCTCGCCCCACCAGGCGCGCGTTTCCGCCGCCGTGAAGTCCGGGAACGCGCTGAAGCCCGGCCAGACCGGGGCGTGGGCCAGCTTGCCGTCGGGCAGCGTGCAGAAGTGGCGGCCGGCCACGCCCTCGCGGTAGACGCGGTAGCGCGGATCGCGTTTGACGCCGGGATCAATGATGGCGATGAGCTTGAGGCCTTGCTCGCGCAGGTCGCGCGCGAGCTGTGGCAGGTGCGGGAAGCGCTTCCGATCCCAGGTGAAGACGCGGTAGTCATCCATATAATGGATGTCCAGGTGGATGGCGTCGCAGGGGATGCGGTGCGCGCGCAGGTCGGCGGCCAGTTGGTGCACGCGGTCTTCGGGGAAGTAGGACCAGCGGCTCTGGTGATAGCCGAGCATCCATAGCGGGGGGAGCGAGTGCCTCCCGGTCAACTCGGTGTACCGCTCGATGAGGCGCGGAACCGGCCCGGCGGCGAAGTAATAGCGCAGCTCGCCCCCGGCGAAGCGGTGGTCGGCCAGGTCGGGCGTCGTCGCGCCCAGGTCGAACTCCGCGTAGGCGGGATTCTCGTAGAAGACGAGGTAGCTGCCCGCGTCGTGCAGCCCCACGTAGGCGGGGATGTTGATGTAGAGCGGATCATCGCCCACATCGTACCCGGCGGGATCGCTATTCCAGAGCGGATGGACGCGCCCGCGCCGATTCCAGGGCGTGGTGCGCTCCCCCAGACCGAAGATGACCTCATCCTCGCGGAGGGCGGCGCGGTGGCGGAGCGCGCCGTCGGGCGATGCGTCGCCCGGATGCCAGCCCGCGTCGACGTCCGTGCGGAGCAGGCGGCCCTGCGCGTCGGCGAAGAAGACCTGCCCGGTATCCAGCGCCACGCCGATGGTCAGCGCGCCGGTGCAGAGCAGGAGCGCGCCCTCGGTCTGGAGCATCTCGAAGGCGGGCGCCGGCCACGCCTCTAGCGGGCGGGCGATGGCGTAGGAGAGGGGCGGCGGGGCCGGATGCGCGTGCGGCAGATAGCGGACGCGCGCGAGGTCGGCGGCGAACAGCGCGACCTCGACGCTGCCCCGGTCACAGACCAGCGTGACGCCGCGCTCGCCCGGCGTGATGAGGCGCACTGGGCCAGGTTCCTCCCAGCGCGCGGGCCAGGCCGGCTCGCTGCCACGAATAAGGGCGCGCAGCAGTGCCAGTCCCCGATTGGGGCGGCCCGGCTGCTGCCACCGGGCTTCTTGCAGCGCGCGCTGCCCCGTGTATTGAATCACGTTCAGCACATTGTGGGCGCCGATGGCTTCGATAGCGCCGGTCAGGGTTTCAGTTAACGTTGGCATAGACTCCTCTCAAATGGCGAATGGCAAACGTCAGGGGTGTTTTGACGTTTGACGCATCACGTTTAACTATCATCAACGTAGGCAAAAGTTTCGTCGGCAATCGCGCCGTCAGGTTCGATGTTGATGTGGCTGATGGCGTTGGGCGGCGTGTTGATGCGCCGCCCGGTACATTGCTCTATCCAGCGGATCCAAGGGGTTTTGGCGGCGGCTTTCGGGAACTGGATGTTCCAGTGTCCGCCAAAGGGGTTGCGCTCGTCAATGGCCCGTCCGGGTTCCCATTCCCACAGTCCACCCAGGTCATCCAGATAGCCGTTCTGGTAACGGGTTGGGCGTTGGCCCAGTTGCCAGGTGGTCGGAGGCCGGAAACCAATGGGGCCAAAGGGGAGTCGCTCATCATCCCAAATTAGTTGGCGTAGCTTGTGTTCCCAGGCCTAGACATCCAAGTCTGAGAGCAGGGGGACGCTCCGCGTTTCCTCTGTAACCGGTTTGGTCAGGGAACGGCGGGTGATCTGGGCGTGTGCCGCTTCGGTGTAGGCAGTGACAATGCAACATCCCAAGATTGGCAGTGGTTGATCGAATCCTTGTGCGGATACCGCTGGCTCAAAGGCGCTCAAGCCAACCATTTCCACCCAACTCTCGCGCAACGCAGATAGCGCCGGAACGAAGAACGTTTCAGGGGATTCCCAGGTGTATAGATGGACGATGTCTTCAATGTTGAAGCGTAGGGTTAGGCCATCTGTCTGATTTTTGTTGCGCAACAAGGCCAGCACGTTCCGTTTGAGGCGGTAAAGCGCCGTAACCCTTCGCGCTTCTGACCAGGACGGGGTATTGGTCAGTTGTTCGTATAGGTGTTGGGTTAGCGGGATGCACAGGCGATACGTCTGAAGCGCGCTTTTTGATAGTTTCTGCTGAAGTTGCCGTGTCAAGTCGCGCCGTTCTACAAAGCGTAGGAATACTTCCTCGGTGTAGGTTGACGCATCCTGGCCCGTCCATAACCGCAAATCGAAGGGCAACACCAGAAGGTTCATCCTTGTGACTCCCGCTCCGCTTGTTGTTTGGCAAATCCTGCGCGGATGATTTTCTCATCCAGGGCGGCGATGTCGGGCAGAAAGCGCGGCGGCCAGTTGAGGATTTCGCCGTAGGGCGTGATGCGTATTGCTTCGATGCGGGCGCCGGCGTGTTCGACATCGGGCGCGTGGACAAAGAGCGTCTGGACATTGTCGGCCAGCCAGTTGGCGTGATCCTGGGCGATTTCCAGGCAGAGATACTCGATCATGTGGCTGCTATGGGTCTCCACCAGCACCCGGCGTCCCGTTTTTGCCAATCCCACGAAGAAGGTCACCAATTTGGCTTGTACATCGGGATGCAAATGGATTTCCGGCTGCTCGAAAATGACCAGCCCCCCCGGCGGGGTGAGCAGCCCTTGTAGCACGACGGGCAGAATTTGGTTGTAGCCAAGCCCGACATCAGAAAGCGTGACAGGGATGGGTGCCGAACCTAACGTCTCAAGTTGTACCTGGAGGATGTCCTGAGCGATTGATGCGACACGGAGAGGCTGCGCCAGTCCCAAGACCTCGCGTAGAACGTAATCCACCATTTGCGGTAAGGGTAAGCGGCTTTCTGTCGCATCAGAATTTATAAAGGAAACCTCTTCATCCTGTAATTGCCACAGCACTTCGGCGAAATTGCTGCCATTAGGTTCCAATACACGTCCGGCGGTTTGTCCGGTACCGTAGATGCGCTGTGGTGGATTGCGGAATGAGTTGAGATAGCAGAAATCATCGGATAGCGCTCGCCGCATTGCGACAAAGATGGCGCGGAATAATCGGATAAAAGAGATGGGGGAAGGGATGGGAGAAGGGGCGTTTTGCGCGCTGATCATCAGGGTGTCCGGCAAAAAATTAGACAAACCATCCACCTCTAGCGCAGACAAAGCCGCGCCCTGAAAAAGTTCCGTGCATTGCTCCGGCTTGGATTCGACAACATATTTCCCCCCGGTCTCTGCCGGGTAAATGCGTAAACTTACCAGTTGGATGTTATCCAGGCGTAAGCTGATGTTTAGATCACTCACGCGCACAGTGGGACGGCCGCGGTGCCCAAAGGCCCCCCATTGGAACGTTAAATCCAGGTCGGTTTCTACTCGACGCAGACCATCACCCCCATAAAAGGCGCGCGCCGCAGCGTAGACGTCAAAATCACGTTCACGATCAAAGGCAAAAGACAACGTATAGCGCAGTTGGGCGTTGTCTAAGTCTGGACAACCGAAAATGAAGTCGTTGAAATTATCTCCCAGGCTTTGTTCCAATAGCCGCCCCTTGCCTGGCGACAAAGCCAATGATGGCGGTGATTCCAGCGTTTGTTTGAGCAACAGTAAGGCTTGAATCACCGAGCTTTTTCCCGCGCTGTTGATGCCAGAGAGCAGCGTGAGGGGCTTGAGCGCGATAGGTGTGGTATCCTCAAACGCTTTGAAATTCTGCACCTGAAACTGAGTGAGCATAGGCTATCGCCTCCCTTCTGGTCAATTGTCCTGTGTCTCAAGTATACTACAAACTCGCCATATACAGCACCGCACGCCCGCGTTTGCCCGCCGCTTCAATGATGCCGGTTTCGCGCAGACAGTAGGCCATCTTCTGCGCCAACCGGCGGGATTGCCCCAGGGCCGTGGCGAGGTCGGCGGTGGTGAAGGGCGCGGGCAGGTCGGCGGGGAGGAGCGCGGCGAGCGCGTTCGGCGTGTCGAAGCGGTGGCGGGCGACGACGTCCAGTAGGCGGCGATCCTCGATGACCCATCCACGGCGGCGCCACGCCTTGCGCCCATCGAATCGCCGGACTTCATCCTCCTGCGTCATCAGCACCTCTAGCGTGAAGTTGGGATGCGCGAGCAGGCGCGGGAAGCTGACCAACTCGGCAAAGAGTTCGACGACGCTGCCGCGTTTGGGCGATTTCCGCCGGGTGGATTTGCCGTCAGGCTCCTGGGGCAACTTGACAATCCACTTCTCGTAGGGGATGGGGTAAACGAGGCGCACCGGATGCCGCTGCACCAGGTCGCGCAGCTTGGCCTTGAGGCTGGCGAAGCTGCCGGTCTGGATTTCGATGAGCAGGTCGTCCTGCACCACGTCGATGATGTAGCCGTCGATGGGCGCTTCGAGACGCGCGCCGGGCTGCGCGTACCAGTGCTTGAGCGCGGCGTGGAGCGGTTTTTCGTTGTACGTGTTGATGCCGGGGGCGTTGAGGTTCATTGGATGGCATGAGGGTAAGCGGTCAGTTTTTGAGCAAAACCGGTACACGCACTTGAATCCGGTAGCTAACCCATGACGCTACTGGTCTGGCGCAATCTGCCGCTGTGTTTTGTGCGCAACTATGCGACATCCCTCACATTTGCGAGGCTTTTGTGTGGCGTCCGCGCAGCTACAGGTCATCGTCCGCCGGCGCGATGGGCGGCTGTACGCCGGTCAGCAGGCTGCTCCACTCGACGGCTTTCCAGTAGCCGCGATTATTGCGCAGGAGCGTCACCGGGCGGGGTGTCGCCGCGCCAGAGGAGGCCACGAAGACCTTGTAGCGGCCGGCTTCCCGGTCGCCGCTGTGGGGATTGTTGGAGATGGCGAGGGTATACGGGGGCGCGGGGAGCGCGTATCCTGTCTCCGGTGCCGTGCCCTGGAAGTAGGAGCGCGCGACGTATTCGCGCCCGACGAGTTGCCGCCGGATCATATCGAAGTCCCGTTTGGCGACGGCCCAGCCCTTGTAACCGGTGGGCGATCCCACCAGCCGCGAGCGGTCTACGGCGATGGTCAGGCAGTGCTGGCCTATCGGAAGCTCCGGGGCTTGCGCATAGCACAACATCGCCAGCACCAGCAGCGCGGCCCCGCCCTCTGGCGTCTCCGCGAGTTGGTCACGCAGGGCCAGAAAGTCTTCTACCGATTGGGGCAGCGCGTCAACAGCAATGGTTTTGAGCGTCATCAGGATTCCTCCGTTAGTTACCGATGCAAACAGGTCAGATTACGAGGCACTATGCCGGGGCAGGGTGAAGCTGAAGCGGCTGCCCGCGCCCGGTGCGCTTTCTACGGCGACCGCGCCATCCAGGCGGGTGATGATGCGCTGGACGATGGACAGTCCCAGGCCGTGACCTTTGGCCCGCGCCGTTATCCTGTACCCAGAAACCCACGCGGTCTACTACTTGTGTGAAATTCGCACGCGAAAAATCTAAAAAATCTGATTTTTAGGGTTCTTAACTACCCGTGTGGACGAACGCTAACCTGTCAGCTCTCATTATACGGGAGTCGCTTGATAAGACAACCAACCGCAGCGCGAGAAAAATTACGCTATCTTGTCTTTTCTTGAAAGTTAGGTACAATGCACCCACTTACATGGAAGACGGGCGGTTGTAACCGCGCCTTTGGTGGCGTGGCAAGCCTTGTAGGGAGAAATGACATGACGGTTACTTACGATGCGCTGCATCAACAGCTATTGGAAAAGCAACAGCATCTCCAAGGTCAGTTGGAGGATACCGAAAGCGCGGTGCGAGAAGAAGGCGTGGGATACAGCAATCACATGGCCGATGCCGGCACCGAAGTCTTCGAGCAGGCGCGGGATGTGTCGGTGGCGCGGCAGTTGAAGCGCTCCCTTTCTGACGTGCATCACGCCTTGAGCAAGTTCAAGGACGGCACCTTTGGCATCTGCGAAGGCTGCGGTTCCATCATCGAATTGGCGCGGCTAGAAGCCTTGCCCTCGGCGCGGATGTGCCTGGAGTGCCAATCTCACCGTGAAGGCAAGCGATGAAGGCTGCTTCTCGCAGCCTGCTGCTGCTCCTCGCAGTGGCGGCGCTGGTGGTGGCGCTCGATCAGGTCTCTAAACTATGGGTCGTCGCCAACCTGCCAGAGTATACCCCGGTGGAACTGTTCCCCTGGCTATCCCCGCTGTTCTCTATGACCTATGTGAAAAACACCGGCGTGGCCTTCGGGATGTTCCCCGGCATGGGCAGCATCGCCACCGTGCTGTCCATCGGCGTCGTGATCGCCATCTTCATCTTCCACCGCGCCATTCCCGCGACGGATACCTGGGTACACCTGGCCCTGGGTCTGGTGATGGGGGGCGCTGTGGGCAACAACATCATCGACCGCACCTTGCACGGCTTTGTGGTAGACTTCATTGATGTCAATTTCTGGCCGTTCCGCACATGGCCTGTCTTCAATGTGGCGGATTCTGCTATCATGATCGGCGTGACCATCCTCCTGTTGGATTCGCTGCTGCGCCCCTATCCGGAAGAGACCGAAGCCCCGGCGGCTGAAGAAGTCCATGGAGAATAAGCACGCGTTCAAAGTCGTCCACCGCTCGCGGTTGGATCAATTCCTGGCGCAGACCTGGCCCGAACTGCGCCGCACCCAGGTCAAGCAGATGATCCAGGAGGGCGCGGTGTTGGTGGATGGGCAACCGGCCCTCAAATCCGGGCAGTACGTCGCGGCCGGCAGTGAGGTCGAGGTGCTATCGCCGCCCGCCGAGCACGCGCCGGCGCAAACCGAGCAGCCTATCGCGCTCCCCCATCTGCCGCTCGCGGTCGTCTACGAGGATGACGCGCTCATCGTGGTGGACAAGCCCGCCGGCGTGCAGATCGCGCCCACCAAGTGGGAGCCAGTCGGCGTCACGCTCGCGCAGCAGTTAGCCGAATACGCGCCAGAGATGCAGCATGTGGGCGCGGTGGGGCGCTCCGGCATCGTCACACGGATGGAATCGGAGGTCTCCGGGTTGGTGATGGCCGCCAAGAACGAGGCCAGCTATCGAGCGTTGCGGCGGATGATCAAGCGCGAGGGGCTAACCCGCGTCTACTCCGCCCTGGTAGAAGGCCGCCTGACCGATACCTACACCATCGACCAACCCATCGGCAATGCCCGCCACAGCCGGGAGCGGATGATGGTCGCGCGCGAGGGCCGCCCGGCGCATACCACCTATCGCGGGCAGCGCCATTACCGCGATGACCCGCGCGAGTATTCGCT
>SLSP01000362.1 GCA_007130345.1 Thermoflexales bacterium | reverse complement strand
GTCGGCTTCGGCCAGGACGTAGAGCAGCCACGCCTGGTGGTTGGCGTCACGGGTGCTTTCGTAGGTGCCAATCTCCTTAAGTTCGCCGCTCAGGTAATCGAGTCCGGAGCGCAGCACGTCCTGGCGCACGTCCCATCCGGCGGCTTGGGCGCGGAGCAGCCCGAAGACCACGTAGGCGCTGACGTGCGAGTTGCTGCGCCAGTTCTCGGTGGTGTGCCACCAGCCCCAGCCCCCGTCGGGATTCTGCTGCTGATAGAGTTTCGCCAGGCCCTCATCCACCAGCGCGGGCAACTGCGCGGTGAGTTCGGCGTCTTCGAGGCCCAGGTCGGTGAAGGCGCGGTAGGTGAGCAGGTTGGGCAGGAAGCGGCTGACCGTGCCGACGGTGCTCTCGTACTCGTAGTGCTCCAGATACCGGAGGCCGTCCTGCATCGCGGCAGCCAGGCTTGGCTCCAGGCGTACCGTCAGCCCGCCCCGATGATTGTCGAAGCCGGGGGGCAGGGCGACGGCCTCGGTGCGGGAGCCGCCCTCGGTGAGTTGCCCCGCCGTGCCGACGATGTCGGGCGTGGTGTAGCGGAAGACCAGGAGCGTGCCATCCGGCCCGGTGGTGAGACGCGGCTTGCTGGCGTCGGCGTACCCGTGCGACTCGGCCACCGCGCTGAAAATCAGCTCGGTCTCGGTCACGTCGGCCACGCGCACCCACCAGGTCACTTTGCGCTCGCTGCGGGCGGGGATGGTGATGGTTTGCAGCGCGGGCGTGTCGCCGTTGATGGCGATGCCCTCGGCGGTCAGGCCCACGTCCACGGTGAGGGCGTCGTCGGTGTTGTTGCTGACGTTGGCCGCGAGCTGGGCGCGGTCATCCACCACAAAGAAGCGCGGCGCAACCGGTCGCACGAGCAGCGGCTTGGTCGCCACGACTTCGGCGGAGCCTTCGCCCGCGCGCGTCTGCGCGTCGATGCCAACGGCGCGCGCGACCCAGGTGGTGAGGTTGTCGGGCAGCGTGAAGCTGACGACGGCCTGTCCGTTGCCGTCGGTGACTAGGCGCGCGCTCCAGTGGGCCGTGTCCGCGAAATCCTCCCGCACGTCGAGGCCGGGGGGCAGAGCGGCGGAACCGCCGCCAACCGCCTTCTCTTGATCCATCATCATATCGGCGGTGGGCGCGGGGGCCATCGGCGACTCGACTGCAAACTCCATTTCCTCGACGACGCCGTCTGCTCTCCGCTCGGCGCTACCTGCGAATTGCATCTCGTCGGCCAGTTGCTCGGCGATGTCCTGCATGTAGCGATTCACCGAGACGCTCAACGTGCTGCCGGTCTGCACCTGGAGCGCGCGGCGGGCGTAGAAGGCGGTGAGGATGTCGCGGGTGCGGGGCAGCAGACTGAGCACGCCTTTGTCCACCACATCCAGCGATAGCTCCGCGCCAGAGACGGGGCGGCCATCGGGGCCGGTCACGGTGACGGTGTAGCTCACGGTCGCGCCCGGCTCGGCCTGGTCGGTGCTGGCTTGTACGGCGACGGTGAGCGTCTGCGGGTCGAGGCGCACGTCCAGCCCCAACAGGCCCATCTTGAAGTCGGCCAGGGTGTCGTCGGCACGGCCCTTGATGAGCACCACCGAGACGTAGATGTTGGGCACGTCCTCGGCGGTGATGGGGAGGCGGTAGATATGGCTGTTGCTCTCCAGCGTGATGACCTCGTGGCGGCGCACGCCCTCGCGCTCCACTGTGACCAACGCCTTGTGTGGAGCCTCGAAGGGCGAGGGGATCAGGATTTCGGCCACGTCGCCCACCTGGTACTCGGTGCGGTCGCTGATGAGCGTGATGCGGTCGTGGTTCTCGCGCCGCCAGGAGATGTGGTCGGCGCCGGAGACCCACACGAAGATGGAGCTGCGGATGCGCTCGGTGGCGGCGGTGGGGTTCGCGGGCGTGGCGACGACGTGATAGGAGCCGCCTTCGTCCGGCGTGAAGGCCGCCACGGCTTCGCCCAGGCGGTTGGTGGTGACGACAACCTCAGCCACCAGCGTCCGCTCGGTATCCCACGTCCATGATCCGCCGCCGTAGTCGTTGGGCACGAAGGTGTTGACCCACTTGACGCGGTAGAATTCCACCTGGACGGCGGTGTTGGGCAGGCGCGCGCCTGCCCAATCGACGGCCACCAGGTCGATGGCGCGCTCCTGGCCGGCGCGGCCCACGTATTCTTGCGGGCTGAGGCCGATGTAGTACGGGCCGGGGTGGACGATGACGGAACTGCGCCCAGAGATGTGTTGGTTATCCGGGCCGACGACGGAGCCTTCGAGGGTGACGCGCTGCGCGCCGCGCTGCATTGCCTCGTCCAACTCCGCGCCGGGGAGGGTCAGAGCGAACTCGCCGGCGGCGTCGGTCGTCCCTACGCCACTCAAAATCGCCTGGGGCGCGGGCGGCTCCCACCACCAGCAGCGCAGGCAGATGAAGGGATCGTCCACATCATTGTAGCTGTAGCGTCCCCCCCAGGGCGGTGCGAAGGTGTACGGCTGTGCCATCGCGTGCCATTCCAGGGTGGCATCGGCCAGCGGCCCGCCGAAGAAGTAGCTGGCGCGCAGCGTGGCCGCCACGTCGTCGCCGCGCGAGACCTCGGCGGCGTCCAGGTCAAGCGTCACCTCGAACTCCGGCGGGCGGTAGGCGGCCACCTGGAAGGCGGCCTCGATATAGTGCCCGTCGAAGTTGGCGACGATGGCGTACTGGCCCAGGCCCGTGCCCCTTTCCAGCGTCACTTCGCCTTCAAAGGTGCCCAGGTCGCTGAGGGTCAGCCGCTCGTGGTAAATCTCCGTGTAGTTGGCGTCGCGGATGAACACCTCGATCTCGCGGACGCGGGGCAGGCTGTAGAGCGCGTCATCGTCGGCGCGCACCACGCCCTTGAAGTACACGGTCTGGTCGGGGCGGTAGATGGGGCGGTCGGTGTAGATGTACGCGCGGTAGTCCCGCGCGCGCGCGCCCTGGCCCATCCCAAAGGCCCACGGGCTGATGTCGCGCTGGCCCCAGTGCTCAGAGACGGCGACGAAGGGGGCTTCCGCGTAGGCCAGCAAAGCGTTGCGATCCTGGCTGTCGGGGAATTGCGCCACGCCATCGGCGTCGGTGGTCACGCGCTCGCGGAAACGGTCGTTGCCGCGCTCGATGATGTTCAGCGTCAAGCCGGGAACCGGTTCGCCGGAGGCCAGGTCGGTGGCCCAGAGGAACAGCGACTCCGGCCCGCGCTTCAGCGTCAGGTTCAAGTCCGAGACCACCATCACATGGAACTGCCGCCGCGCGTAATCGTTGCGGTCGAGGTCGGGGGAGGTGGCGCGCAGCACGTAGAGGCCGGGCGCGAGGGTGTTGTCCGCCGTCTGCGCCAGATCGATGAGGGCGTGGGCGCGCTCGTTCAGCGGGCTGTCCAGCGTGACCTGCCAGGAACGCATCAGCTCGCTGCCGGAGGGCAGGCGCGTATCCCAATCCCAGTAATTGGACTCGATGGCCGATAGTGGCAGGCGGTGCAGTTCCAAATCCAGCCGCGAGAGGTTGACGTGCTCCACCAGGAGTTGCGCCGGTTGCGCGGCGTCATAGGTGCCGATGGTATCCGGCACGCCCAGGCGATAGGCCGGGTCGAGGGGGGCGGTGCGGAAGCTCACCTCGCGCCCTCTGGGGATGGTGTTGCCGTAGGGGTCGGCAATCCCGGCGTCGATGACAAACGTGTACTCGGTCGAGGGCTGTGCCCCGAAGCGCAGCGTGAAGGTGTTGTTATAGCGCGAGAAGGACGTGTAGACCTGCGTGGGCGAGAGGGGCGGCGTCGCCGAGAGGTTGTCCATCACCGTCGTGGGGTCGATGCGGGTGTTGAAGATGATCTCGAAGGCCGTGTGGGGATAGGCTTCGCGCTCTCGATGGGCCGGGCGGGTGGCGACAATCTCTGGCAAGGGGACGGTGGTAAAGCGCCAGCGGAACGCCTCGCGCATTCCCTGGCCGCCGGCCACGGCCGTGATGCCCGTGTCGATATTGACCGTGTACTGCGTGTCGAAGCTCAACGCCTGCGTGGGCGTGAAGACGAGCGTGTGCCCCTCGATGGCGAAGTCGCCTTGCACCGCGCGGCGGCCTCGCATATTGAACGCGCGCCGCGCCGAGTCGAGGTCAATAGGCTGGTTGAATTCCACGCGGATGGCGGTGTTGATGTCCACCAGTTCCGCCTGGTCGCGGGGCGACGTCCACACCACCTGCGGGCGCTCGGTAGTGAACTGCCAGGTGTACTCCTCCACTAACGCGGCCCCGGCGACGTCTTCCAGACCGGCGGCCACGCGCGCGGTGAGGGTAGTGCCGCCGGGCAGCGGCGCGTCGGGCGTGAAGGCGTAAATCGACGTGTTGAGCCACTCGCCCTGCCCGGCCACCGGCGGATCGAAGGTCAGCGGGTCGGGGAAGTCCTCCATCTGCCGGAGCGCGGTGAGGGGCACCACCGGGCGGTTGAAGATGACCGTGATGGTGGCGTCGGTCTCGATGTCCCGCGAGGCCGGGGCCGGCATCACCTGGGCCACTTCGAGATACCCGGCGGTGGTGAAGCGGAAGGTGAATGGCTCGCGCAGTGGCTCGCCGCTCCGCGCGACGGCGTCCTGCGTCAGAATCACGTCGTAGACCACGTCGCGGGCGAGGGCCTGCGTGGGCTTGAAGGACACCGTCCGGTCGTCGCGCCATGTCAAGTCGCCGGAGATGGCGCTGGGCGTCTCGCCGGCGGCCTGTACCGAGAGCGCGTTCGCCACAGCGTCCTGATCCATCGCCTTATCAAACACGATCTCGATACTGCCATCGGGGCGCAGGGCCTCGCCTCGGCGCGGCTCGCGCTGGATGATGATGGGCGAGAGCGTGTCGGCGGGCACGGGCGTGTAGGGGATGACGGGGCGGGGCGGCGGCGGGGTGTGCGTGGGGCGCGGCGTCGGCGTGGCCGGGTCGGGCGTCACGGGCACCTGACGCCCACACGCCACGACGAGCAGCAAAGTCAGACACAAACCTATGAACGCTAAAATGTTCCGTTTCATCGGATCCTCCTGATTGGGTTGCGTTATGGGTGAGGGGCAACGGGCCATGCTGGTTGTCGCCCTATAGTATAGACGCCGCAATGGGTGCAAATGTTCCCGTTGTTTCGGTTTTATAACTGACTCTGCTGGAAGAACCCTAAAAATCCGATTTTTTAGAAACTTGATACTACCGATAGATTTTTCGCGTGCGAATTTCATATATAGAGTAGGTCGCGTGTGGAAAAATCGGATTTTAGGACTTTTCAGGGGACTCACGACTAAAGTTGTAGACTCAAATCGGCCCTTGTTCTGATGCGTCCGGTTCTATAACGCGCTATGCTATCAGGTAACTAACCCAAACAGGAGCCCAGCTATGAAGAAACTCACCCGGAAGCACATCATCATTGGCATAGTCGCCCTGGCCGTCTTGCTGGCCTTCCGCACCTTGACCCGCCGCGCTCCGCCCCACCTCGTCCCGGAGATGGTGCGGGTGCAGGCCGGGAGCTTCCTCCAGGGCGATGAGGTCGGCGATCTGTGGGATGGCACCCGCCCGGTACACCCGGTCACGCTGACCTACGACTTCTGGATCGGCAAATATGAGGTGACGTTCGCGGAGTATGACGACTTCTGCGAGGCAACCGGTCGCCGGTATGCCTACGATCAAGGGTGGGGGCGCGAGTCTCGGCCCGTCATCAACGTGGATTGGTGGGATGCGCGGGACTATTGCAACTGGTTGAGCGAACGGGAGGGCCTGCCCCCGGCCTATAACCAAGCCGGCGATTTGCTGGATGCCTATGGCAACGTGACCACGGACATCACCCAGGTGCCAGGCTATCGCCTGCCCACCGAAGCCGAGTGGGAATACGCCGCCTCCGGGGGGCACGCGGCCTCTTCGCCGCGCTACCTGTTCTCCGGCAGCAATAATGTGGACGAGGTCGCGTGGTACTTCGGCAACTCCGGCGAGTACGTCTTTACCGGGACTTCGTTAGGCTTCGATTATACCAGCCACGGCGCTTCGCACATTGATGCGGGGAAATCGACGCAGCCGGTGGGCCAGAAATCGCCCAACGAGCTGGGCCTGCATGATATGAGCGGCAACGTCTGGGAGTGGTGCCACGACTGGTATGGAGAGTATACCACAGACCACCTGATCAACCCCATCGGGCCACCATCGGGTCACGTCCGGGTGATGCGCGGCGGCAGTTGGATTTTCGGCGCGAACGACTGCCGGGTCGGCAACCGCTTCTATCGCTCCCGCCACGACCGCCTGTTCCGCCTGGGCTTCCGCGTCGCGCGGACCGCGACGGAGTAATCCCCACCAGACCTGTCAGGTTTTCAAAACCTGACAGGTCTACAGATCTATTGTCTCCAGCGAGACCAGGCCGCTTTTGAGCGCGTAGAGCGCGGCCTGCGTGCGGCTCGGCAAGCGCAGTTTGCCGAGGATGTTGCTCACATGCGTCTTGACCGTCTTCTCGGTGATGAACAGCGCCGCGGCGATCTCGCTGTTGGACAGGCCCCGCGTGATGGCGATCAGCACCTCGCGCTCGCGGGCAGTGAGCGTTTCGGGGCTGTCGGGCGCGCGGATGTCGCGCATCAGCCGGGCGGCCACCTCCGGCGAAAGCTGCACCTGCCCGGCGGCGGCGGCCTGGATAGCCTCGCAGAGCTTATGCGACTCGGTATCCTTGAGCAGATAGCCGGTCGCCCCCACGCGGATCGCGTCGAAGATGGCCTTATCTTCCAGCACGCTGGTCAGCGCGATGAGTTCCACTTCCGGCAACTCCTGCTTGATCGCCTCGATAGCAGCCACGCCGCCCATCTCTGGCATCAGCAAATCCATCAGCACCACGTCGGGCCGCAACTCCCGCGCGCGGTGGATGGCCTCGCGCCCGTTCTGCGCCTCCCCGATAATCTCGATGTCCGGCTCCAGCGCCAGGAACATCTGCAAACCCTGCCGCACCACGCTGTGATCGTCTACAATTAACACGCGAATTGTCATCAACCCTCCCCGCGCCCTACGCCTGTCTGGATGTAGGATAACGCGATTTGCACAGTATCCCTGCATAGAGATTATACACAAGTCTCCGCAAATCGAAAGATAGCCGTAGCCGATAGCCGATAACCCCGGCGACAAACACACTCCAAGTCCACAATGACCCTTACCGGGAGTGTAGTATAATACGTAAGCGCGTAGGCCATTTTGGGGCGGCTCGCAAACAACGGTTTGACGCCTGACGGGCACGAAGCTCACAGCAACAAGGAGGATATAGATGAAGGTCTTTATTACCGGGGGAACGGGATTCATCGGCAAACGAGTGGTCGCCAAGTTGGTGGAGCGCGGCGACGAGGTGCGCGTGCTGGCGCGCTCGGATCGCGCCGCCGCCATCGCCGAGTTGTTGGGGGCGCGTGCCGTGCCCGGCGATCTCTTCGATTTGCCGGCTCTACGTGAAGGGATGCAGGACTGCGACCTTGTTTTTCACATCGCCGCGTGGTACGAATTCGGCACCGATAATCCAGAAAAAATGTACCGTGTTAATGTGGAAGGGACCCGCAACGTTATGGAGGCCGCGCTTCAAGCAAGCGTGCCCAAAATAGTCCATACCAGTTCGACGGTGGTGTTTGGGGATACCCAGGGCCGGGTTGTGGATGAAGGCTTCTTCCAGGGGCCGCCCTTCCTCACCGAGTACGAACGCACCAAGTGGCAGGCGCATTACGAAGTGGTGTTGCCGCTCATCGAAAAAGGTGCGCCCATCATCGTCGTGATGCCGGGAGGCGTATACGGGCCGGGCGATCACAGCTTCATCTCGGAGATGATGCACCAATTTTGCCTGGGCACGATGCCGGTAGTCCCCGGTCATGACACGGCGTTGACCTTCGCGCATGTGGATGACGTGGCGCAGGGGCACATCCTCGCCGCCGATAAAGGCGCGTTAGGCGAGAGTTACATCTTGGCCGGGCCAAACCTGACCCTGGGCGAACTGTTCGACTTGTGGGCGCTGCTCTTGGGCCGCCGCCGCCCCTGGCTTTACGTGCCCGCCCTCTTTTTGCGCCCCCTCGCGCCGCTGGTGGGGTTGCTAAACTCGTGGCTGCCGTTGCCCAAACTCTTTAGCCGCGAGACCCTCGCCTTGACCGGCGCGACCTATATGGCCCGTTCCAGCAAAGCGCAGCAAGAGCTAGGCTGGCGTCCGCGCCCCTTGCGCGACGGTATGCTGGAAACGCTGCTGACGCTGTCGCAGGAGATTCCCGCCTCCAAAGAGGCGGCGTGTCGCCGCAAGAAGCGCGCGCTTACGGCCTTATTCGCGGCTTCGGTCTTGATGATAGCCTGGCTGCTCACCCGCCGGCGGGATTAGCCGATGGTCGCCGCAACCGACCGCGCGAGGCCCGTGACGCGCCTCCTCGACATCGTCCACCGCCCCACGCCCACGCCCTGGGCCGAAGGCGACAAGATTCCCTGGGATGACCCGGACTTCAGCGCGCGGATGCTCTTGGAGCATCTCTCGCAGGAACACGACGGGGCCAGCCGCCGCTTCGAGACCATTGACCAACATGTTGGCTGGATTCACGAGCGCCTGCTGGACGCGCGCCCCACCCGCCTTCTCGACCTGGGCTGCGGGCCGGGACTGTACGCGCAGCGGCTCGCCCGGCTCGGCCACACCTGCACCGGCATTGACTTCGGCCCGGCGTCTATTGAACATGCGCGCCAACAAGCCGAGGCGGAGGGCCTCGCCATCACCTACCATCAGGCCGACCTCCGCGCCGCCGAGTACGGCGAAGGCTACGGGCTGGTTATGCTCATC
>SLSP01000433.1 GCA_007130345.1 Thermoflexales bacterium | reverse complement strand
GGTAGGCCCTATTATGGACTGCCATTAAGGAATGAGTACGAAATAAGAGTTCCAATTTTTGGCCGTTTCAAGCCCGTGAGTAACTTATTATCACCTGCGGAAAAACAGTCGAGACCTACTACAGGTAGTGGATAATCGAGGATTTTTCCTGTATGTAGTGGTCTGTGCGGTGAGCCGCAAACTCTAGGCGATAGTTAGTCACTCAGGGTTTCAAGCACAATTGGGCCTTCAAATGGGAAAGTTATTTCGCCCCCGTTCCTTAACCACTACCCTCCCCAACGCCGTCCGCTGGCTGATGAACACCCGCGAGGGCACGCACTGGGAATCGACGCATACCACGGCCTGGTCGCTGATGGCGCTGGTGGCCTATATGCGGGCCAGCGGCGAGCTAGAGGGCGACTTCAGCTACCTCGTTGTGCTCAACGGGCGCGTGCTGCTGAGAGGCGACGTGACGCAAGCCACCCTCGACGCGAGCCAGCGCGTCCAGGTAGCGGTAGCGGAACTGCTAACGGATCAGGGCAACCGGCTGTTCATCGAACGCGCCGAACCCACCGCCGAGCAGACCGGCGCAGGCCAGCTCTACTACACGGCGCACCTGCGCTACTTCCTCCCGGCGGCAGAGGTGGAGGCGCTGGATCGCGGCGTCGTGGTGGCGCGGCAGTACAGCCTCGTCGATGACCCCGACGCCGCCATCACCGAGGCTCAGGTGGGCGACGTGATTCGCGTCAAGCTGACCATCATCGCGCCGAACGACCTGCACTACGTCGTGGTCGAAGACCCGCTGCCCGCTGGCTGCGAGGCCGTCGATCTGGGACTGGAGACCACGAGCGTCGTCGGACAGGCCCCCGAAATCCGCAACCTCACGCTGGAGCAGGAGAGTACCTGGTATCGCTGGTATGGGTGGGGCTGGTGGTGGTTCTCGCGCGCCGAAATCCGCGACGAGAAGGTCGCCATCTTCGCGCATTACCTGCCGCGCGGCACCTACGAGTACAGCTATATGATGCGCGCCAGCGTACCGGGGCAATTCAACGTCATGCCCGCCACCGCCCATCCGATGTACTTCCCGGAGATCTTCGGACGCAGCGACGGCGGCCGGTTCACGATAACGCAGGACTAGACCGCTTGCGCGGGGGCGCGGGGCGGCGCGAGGGGATTAACTTGACTTTAGGCCCACGAAGGTTAGACTAAGGTATGTTGCGTTGAGAACGTGAGACCGCTCAAACGCACGCACGTTCAAACACTATCTTCAGGGGAATTCCCCATTAACTGGCGTTCACCAGCAGTTATATGAAAATTCGGGGAGCTGACGCTCCGCTCCAAGCTCTGAGGGGAGCGTCAGCTCCGCGAGCAGATGATTTGCCATTTGCTGTTTGCCATTTTCAAGGGAGACTTATGGTATTGATTGGACTGGTCACGTTAAGCGTGACTGTACTTTGGCTTTACATATTTACATTTTACGAGGCGTGGGTGTTACACGCGCCGGCTGGCATTCTCGTGGGGCTGGCCTTGCCGGGATTAGCGATTACCATCTTGCAAGAGTACCGCGCGGTGCCGACATGTAGCCGCGAGTACACGTTCCTGTCCAAAGAGAACGCGCTCAACTTTGTGGCGGTGGTGGTCGGCGCACTCGCCACCTACGTCATCAGCGTCGATCTGTCGCTGGGCGCGGTCACGGCCTCGGGGCTGGTGGGGCTACTCGCCGGGCTGATCGTGCCCGCGTATGGCGTCCCGGCGTATTGTGGCTCCTTCGTGGGGATGTCGTCGGCGCAACTGCTGGTCAATCACACGGAACTGGGCATCGCGGCGATGGTGGCGGGCGTCATCTATATGCTCACGACGCACACCTGCGCGGGCATCGGGGGCAAGTTGGGCACGATAGCCTTTGCCGCCGCCGTGCTCACGGGCCTCGGCTTGCAACGCGCCTTCTTGATCACGCCGGTTCCGACTTGGGACATCGCCTGGCAAATCGTGCTGTACGCCGTCCTCGCGGCGGTCATCACCTTCTGGTTGAGCGTCTACCTGAAACACGGGGCCGTCATCGCTTCGAGCGTGGTGGGTCTGGTTGGCGGCCTGCTGCTACCGGCCCTCTATCCCGATCCCCTGGGGAACACGCTGGCGGTGGTGGTCATCTGCGCCTCCTTCACGGGGATGGCCTCGCCGCAACGCATCCCCAAACTCTGGCACATGGCCGTCGCGGGCCTGGTCACGGGCGTCATCTTCGTCTACAGTATGCCCATCCTGGGCGGCGCGGGGGGCAAACTCGGCACCATCGCCTTCGGCGCGGTGATGGTCGTGTACGGCTATATGCAACTGTTCGAGCGCCATGCTCACAAGGTCAGCGCCGCGCGCTCAAGCCAGGGAAACGCGGCAAGGTAACTACCTTTTGCCCTGCGCCATTTGCCCTTCGCAAAGGAGAGTCCCTCTGTGAACCGACACCTTGACGATACCGACGCCATTCAAGTCGCGCCCGACATCTGGTGGGTGGGCTTCGCCGATTACGAGGCGGGCTTTTCCAACAATCCCTACCTGCTGGTGGATGGCGACGAGGCGGTCTTCTTCGATCCCGGCCCCGGCCATCCCGCCTTCCGCGACATCATTATGCAGAAGGTGCGCCAGATCATCAGCCCGGAGAAGATCCGCTTTATCGTGGTGCATCACCAGGACCCCGACCTCTGCGGCCTGATCCCCTTCATCGAGAACACGCTACATCCCAACGTGGTGATTCTGGCCCATCCGCGCACATCGCTGATGCTGCCCTACTACGGCCTGCGCAAAAGCGTGCTCCCCATCGGCGATGAAGACGTGCTGCAACTTTCGTCGGGGCGGCGCATCGCCTTCTACCACGCGCCGTATCTGCACTTCGCGGGCAATATGATCAGCTACGATCCCCAGACCCAGTCCGTCTTCTCCGGCGACATCTTCGCCATCTTCAACCGCGACTGGAGCCTGTACGCCGATATGTCCTATCTGCCGCTGGCGCAAGCCTTCGTGGAGCACTACCTGGACAGCAAAGAGGCCATCCAGTACGCTTATGAGAAGCTCAAGCAAC
Organism: Thermoflexales bacterium; assembly: GCA_007130345.1. Taxonomy (GTDB): domain Bacteria; phylum Chloroflexota; class Anaerolineae; order B4-G1; family SLSP01; genus SLSP01. Next base: position 5,765 of record SLSP01000433.1, on the reverse strand, counting down.
TGGACATCACGCGCATCCTGCCACAACACGGGGGCATCATCGAAGAGGAGTACGTCGAGACATTCATCGAGGCGCTGCCGACGATGAATCCCGGCCAACTCCTGCGCGAGTTGCGCTCCAAGCCGGACGCGGCGCAGGTGGCGGAGTTGGTGGACGCGGGCCGACGTTGGCTAACCGCGCATCTCCAGCGCAAGGTGCCAGCAGACTCCCTGGAAGCGCTAATGGACTTCGCCGCCGGGCATGACCTGGCAGCCCCCGCGCTGCTCATCCAACAGGTAGCGCGGCACGCCCAGAAGATGGGCGTCGCCAATCCCTACACCTACGGGCGCACCCACCTCGCCGACAACCTCCAGGACGCGGAGGAATTGACCCTGGTGGAAGCCATCCGCCGCCGCTACCTGAGCCGCCATTACGGGATGCTGACGGCAGAAGATGACGATCAGGCGCTCGCTTACGGCCTGCTCTCGTTCCGGGTCAAGTTAGGCGTAATGTTCGTGGACATTCGCGGCTTCACCCGCTGGAGCGCCGACCGCTCGCCCGACGAAATCGTGAGCACGCTGAACCACCACTACCAGGTCATCTCCAAAATCATCAGCAATGGGGGCGGGCGGATCAACAAATTCATCGGGGATGGGATTCTCGCCTATTTCCCGGAGCCGCGCCTGTCGGATTGCGCGCGCGTTGCGGTTGACATCCAGCGAGCAGTGGCCGACGAGGGCTTGCTCGGCGTGGGCATCGGCTGCGACTTCGGCGAGGTGACGATGGGCGACATCGGTGAGGAAGCGCGCCTCGACTACACCATCATCGGCGCGCCGGTCAACTTCGCCGCGCGGATGTGCGACGCCGCCGGCGCCGGCGAGATCGCGCTGACGCGCCGGATGGAAACCCGGCTGGAGGCCGACCTGCAAGCTCGACTCCGCGCGCTCCCCTCATACACGCCCACCCAGGTGCGGATCAAGCCGCAAGACCCGGTGATGGAAGGCGCGCGCTTTGCGGGAGCAGATTTGGATTCATCCGATTAGTCCCCGCGTCACATTTCCGCTATCTGCTATTTGCAATTTGCCATCTGCCATTTGCAAGGAGGTGCCTATGTTCCACGCAGCCGACCGCGTGCTGGTGGGCGTGATGAACAACCGGGGCGACTTCGCGCGCGCCCGCGATGAGGGCTGGTATCGCATCCCGGAAAAGAAAGCGCCGCCGAGCGCGACCGACGCGGCGGTGCTGGCCTTCTATTTCACCCGCGCCTTCGACGTGGATCGCTGGGCCGTTCACTGGTATGCCGAGGTGCGCGGGCACGAGTTGGCCCGCCGCCGCGACCTGCTGCCCGACCAAGCCGACCATCCCCGCGCCGATAGCCGCTACTACAAGCTACAACTCGGCCCGCTGATCCGCCGCGAGCCGCCGATTCCGAGCCTGCGCTGGCGGCGCATCGCCTTCATCGAGACGACATGGGATCGCTTCGCGGCAGCGGAAGAGGTCAACGACCTCTACGTCAACGGCGCGGACGGCCTCTACGTCACCCTCAAGGAGAGCGGCTTCTTCCCCGAACGCCAATACCTGATCTGCGAAGACGGCATGGAGTACACCGCCGACCTCGCCATCCCCTGCCGCGAGGGCGTGCTCGCCGTGAACTGGGACGACCGTCCCGCCCCGCGCGCGACCCTCCGCCAGCCCGCGCCGGAAGAAATCGCGGCGGCGGTGGCACGCATGGGTGGCGCGCTCGCGCCCACGACGCGCGGCGCGTAACGATGCCGCCCCTCAACACGCACCTGGTCATCGGAGAGCGCCTCTTCCCCACGCTGCCGCTGGATGAGGCCACGTATGGCGACTTCCTGCTCGGTGGCCTGATCGCCGATGTCAACAGCTTCGGCGCGCTCGACCGGCGGGACACACACCTCGTGGGCCGCATCGACGAGGATGGCGAGGCCGCCTACACGCAGAGTTGCGCCAACTTCCTGCGCCGGCGGGAAACGCTGCTCCGCTATCCCTGGGACGCGCTGGACGCGGGCGAGCGCGCGTTTGTGGCGGGTTACTTCGGACACCTGGCCGCCGACGAAACGTGGAAGGCCATCGATGTCCGCTACCGCCGCGCACACAACATCCGCTCGTGGCGCGAGGTGCCCGTCCCCGCCGACGTTTTCCTCACGGCCTTCAGCGTGGAGAGCCAGCCGCACTACCGCGACTTCGACGCGGTGGCCGCCGCGTTGCGCCCCATCGAAGCCGTACCCGACCTCTTCACCCACGTCCCCCACGCGGATGTGACGTGGATGTGGCGCGCTATCAAGCCCGCGCTACTCGCGCCCTACACCGCCGCGTCGTACTTCGACATCCTGGCGCGCAAGGGGGTCAGCCTGGAGCAGTTGCGCGCAGTCCGCGCCGAGCACGCACGCTACTGGGATGCCGCCTTCACCCTCATCGCCGACCGGGGCGGCGTCGCGGCGTTCCTGGCCGAAGCGGTGGCGCACGCCGCAGCGACGCTCCCGGCCCTCTTCGCGGTAGTGCGATGCTGACCCCGGCGGAGATCGCGGCCCTGCGCGCCGAGCGCTATCGGCGCACAGCCGCGCTGCGCGTCCAAACCCAGGAGGAGGCTCGCGCCTTCGTGGCGGACGTGGGCTTCTGCCACTTCTGGCCCATCCAGGGCGTGGAGACGCCCAATCTCTTCGAGGCCATCGCCGGGCGCACGCGCGCCGTCCCCAACGCCCACGATGATCCCGACTTGAGCAAGTGCTGGGGTTGGAAGGATCACGCGCTCGACAAACGCTGGTGGTACTACGGCAAGCTGCTGCGCAAGCGCGCCACGATGGTGTCGCTGGACTGGCTGCCCACCTTCTACGCGGCCAGCGAGAACTACGGCGATCTCCTCGACTACCTGGCGGAGTACGACGCGGGCCAGCTTACGGCGGAGGCCAAGCAGGTCTACGAGGCGCTGCTGGAACACGGCCCGCTGGACACCATCCGGCTGCGCCGCGAGGCCCACCTCAGCGCGGAGAGCGCCAAATCCCGCTTCGACCGCGCGCTGACCGAGCTGCAAGCCGGGTTGAAGGTCGTGCCCATCGGCGTGGCGGAGGCTGGCGCGTGGAACTACGCCTTCATCTACGAGCTATTCCATCGCTATTATCCCGACGTGCCGGGCGTAGCGCGGGACATCCGCCGATCGGTGGCGCAGCAAACGCTGATCCGGCGGTATCTGGGCAACGTCGTGGCGGCGGATCGCGGGATGGTGCGCAAGGTGTTCCACGTAATGAAGTGGACGCCGCGCGAGTTCGAGGAAGCCATCGCGGCGTTGCTGGCGCAGGGCGAAGTGGAGGAAATAGCCGTGCCGGGGATGGCACGCGAGCAACTGGTAGCTCTCCCGTTGGCATAGCGTGAAACTGGATCGAGGACATCTGCGGATAAGCACTGCTTGACACTTTCTGGCGTGAAACGTCAAACGTGAAACGTCAAACGTTACGGAATCCATAATTGACCTGGATTTGCATCTTGGAAGTCAAACTCTCCTTATCTTGGCATTGGTTTTGACGTTTGACGTTTGACGTTTGACGCATGACGCATGACGTTTATCGTAGTAAAGAGGAGAATCCGATGAATAAGACGGATCAAGCATACCGAAAAGAAAAGCCCGTTTCCGACAATCTTAGCAAGCTCTGGATTCACGGGTTGGCGACTTTAGGCGATGAACAATGGGACGAAGCCATCACGACGTTTCAAAAGCTCCTGGACTTGGACATCAATGTAGACTTTCGCGCGTCAATCTACTTGAACCTGTGCGTGTGTTACCTTGAGCTGGAACGATTCGATGACGCGCTGGCAGCATTGGGTGAAATCGAAAGACTCACGCCGGAAAGTCCGATGACACAACTCAATCGGAGCGTGGTGTATGCCTGTACCGGGAGAATCGAAGAGGCCATCACGGCCCTCAAAACGTTACGCCGCCGTTGGCCTCACGAAGCCCGGCAATTTACAACGCGGGTCATTCTCAGGCAACTCCGCCGTATTGCGCGGGGAGAACTTCCGCCGGGCGATTACTGGGTTGATCGTCTCCAAGAGTTCGTAAATCTTGACGTGGAATTCGGCGATTATCAGCGCGTGGAGGAAAAGGCCCATCGCATGATCGCGGCCAATCCCGCCCGCCCCGAAGGACACTTTGCCCTGGGGCTGGCTTGCTTGGAACTGGCGCGTTACGATGAAGCGCGCGAGGCTTTCCTGGCCGCCCAAGACCGCGAGCCCGGCTATATCCCGACCCGGCTCAATCTCAGCTTGACCCACATAAAGTTAGGTGAACCGGAGCAAGCTATGCTCTGGCTGGAGCCAGTTCTGGAAAAAGACCCGCACAATCTGACCGCACTGTATCAGATGGGGAAAGCCTACGAATTGCTTGACCAGCGAGACGAGGCGCTGACCTGGTATCGACGCGCGCAGAAGGTATCCCCAGATGATTACGCTATCCAGGCGCGCTTACATGACCTGGGAGCCGGCCCGGAACCATCGGAACCGCCGTTGCCCCTCAAGTTTCATCAAATGAAGCGTCTGACGCCCATCGTCAAAGCCCGGATGCAGCGTCCGCGTGTCTTTCGTAACGGCGGCGTGACCCTTACCTATGACAAAATCGGCTTCGTCCTGGAAGACAAAGAGAATCCCCGGAACGCTACGGTCTATGCTGGCGGGTTTTTTTGGACGCGGCGCATTCCCAAACAAGCGGGTGACGACGCTCGCGATGTGCTAGGATTGATCAAGATGACTTTGCGCCAGGTCAACGCGCTCAACACACGCAGCGTGGCCGTGCTGGTTTATTATGAAGACCGATCCGTCTTCAACTATCAAGCGCGCTTTGAACATGGGAAACTGGCCGAACTCGAAACGGAGGGTCAATTCGTCGTCACCGATACGCCTCGATTGCTCAAAGTAAACTTTGACAGCGACCTAGTGACGCCCTATGGTAACCCGATGCAAGGACTTTTGATCTACCTCAGCCACCCGCATAAACCGGGAATTCTGATCAGCACTTTGCCGCTGGAGCGAAGATGAACGCAATGAACCGTTCGACATCCACGAGAGCGGCTTTTTTGATTAGCCGGAGGAATACACATGAGCAAAAGACCGAGTAGATACAGGAGACACAGGGCAGCGCGCAGAAGGCCGTCCCCGAAACAGCCAAGCCAAGCGCAATCAGCGGGTGACACGGCTTCCCTTCAGGCAATAAAAACCGCCACGCGCTTGCATCTGCGGTCAGTGTGGGAGATAGCGCAATACGGCGGAACACTCAACGCCGAAGACACGCGCACAGCCCAAGTTATGCGCGAGCATTCGGAATGGGCGGATTTGTGGCCGCGCCTGGACACTGTGTCGGATGCGGAATTGGAGCGGGACGGCTACAATCCGGTTACGCACTTGATGATACACACCACGCTGGAAAATCAACTGGCGGACAACGATCCGCCGATCACGGGAGAGGTTTTGACGGCGCTGATGGCACAGGGCATGTCGCGGCACGAAGCGATGCACCGGATGGGCGAGGTCGTGGCCGAGGAGATCTTTAACATCATGAAGCATCACCGACCTTTCGACGAGGTCTGGTTCGAGCGGGAACTGCGGAGACTCATCTGACGATAACGGGGGCTTCGGAGATTTGTGGGGTAAACATAGTTCGAAGCGTGATCGGGTTCCTGAGCAACCCACATTTCCACTCGTAAGCACAACCGCCGCCCCCAATTTCTGGGGGCGGCGGTGTGATACGGTTAGACGGTGATGGGCTTACTGCCCGCGCG
>SLSP01000136.1 GCA_007130345.1 Thermoflexales bacterium | reverse complement strand
CATCGCGCAACGCCTCCGCGAAGGGCAAGCCAGCTTCATCAACGAGCACCGCAAAGTGACCGTCTTGTTCGTGGCCTTCGCCAACCTGGATTATGACCACGATCCCGAAGTCGGCCAAAAACTGCAAGCCTACCTCAGCCGCGTCTTCGAGATCGTCGCCCGCTACGATGGCTACGTGAACAAGGTGGATATGGGCGACAAGGGCAGCAAGTACATCGTTCTGTTCGGCGCCCCCATCGCCCACGAGAACGACCCCGAACGCGCGCTGCGCTGCGCTCTGGAACTGCGCGCGTTGCCGGATACGCTTGCGCGCATCGGCGTGAACAGCGGCTACGTCTTTTGCGGGCAAGTCGGTGCGCCGGAGCGCCAGGAATACACGGTGATGGGCGACGCGGTCAACCTGGCCGCCCGGCTGATGCAGGCCGCCGCGCCCGGCCAGATTCTGGTCAGCGCCGCGACGCACGCCGCCGGAGGCAAAGCCTTCACCAGTGAGACCCTGCCCCCGCTCCACGTCAAGGGCAAAACCGAGCCGGTGGGTTGTCATAGCTTAACCGACGTGCGCCGCGAGTTGCGGATGCATCTCCAGGAACCGCAGTACGCGCTGCCGATGGTGGGGCGCGGCGCTGAGTTGCGCCAGGCAGAAGCCGGTATCGCGCGCGCGTTGCAAGGGCAAGGTCAAATCATCGGAGTGACGGCCGAGGCCGGGATGGGGAAATCGCGCTTGGCTGCTGAAGTCATCCGCCTGGCGAACGCGCGGGGGTTGGAAGGCTACGCGGGCGAATGTCTGTCGCACGCCACCACCACCAGCTACCACGTCTGGCGCAATCTGCTACGCGGCCTGTTCGCCCTCAATCCCGACACGCCCCCCGAAGAACAAGCGCAACAACTCCACGCTAGTCTGGCCGCGATGGATCCGGTGGCCGCGCTGCGTGTCCCCCTCCTGGGGGCCGCGCTCAACCTCAATCTGCCGGATAACGACGTCACCGGCGCGCTGGATGCCAAATTGCGCAAAGCCTCGTTGGAGGCGTTGATAGCAGAGTATATCCGCTACCGCGCCGGACAGATGCCCTTGTTACTGGTATTGGAGGATTGCCACTGGATTGATCCGCTCTCCAACGACCTGCTGGAAGTGGTTGGACGCGCTATCAGCGACGCGCCCGTGCTGTTGTTAATCGTCTATCGGCCGGCGCAACGTGAAGCGATCCAGCCGAGCGTCACCCAGTTCGCGCACTTCACCTGCATCCCGCTGGAAGAATTCACCGCAGCGGAGGCCGCGCAACTGATCGAACTGAAACTCGGCCAGTGGCTTGGTGCAGAGACGAACGCGCCGCCAGCGTTGATTGAGCGCATCACCGCGCGTGCAGAAGGCAATCCCTTCTACATTGATGAGATGATCAACTTGATCCGTGACCGTCACATTGATCCCACCGACGCCGCTGCGTTGGAGACATTGGAGCTGCCCGACAGTCTGCACAGCCTCATCATTAGCCGCATTGACCGGCTCTCCGAAGCCGCCAAATCCACCGTCAAAGTCGCCAGCGTGATCGGGCGGCTCTTCCGCGCCAGTTGGCTCTGGGGCATCTACCCGGCCCTGGGAACGCCGGAACATGTGCGTGCGCAATTGGAGCAACTCAGCCAATTGGACATCACACCGCTGGATAAGCCAGAGCCGGAGCTAGAGTATCTGTTTAAGCACATCATCACCCGAGAAGTGGCCTATGAAAGTCTGGCTGTAGCGACGCGGGCGATGCTCCACGAGCAGACCGGGCTGTTCATCGAGCGTGAGTTTCCCGGTGAGCAGGAACACTACCTCGATTTGCTGGCCTACCATTACGGATTGAGCCACAACGAGGATAAACAACGGGAATACTTCGCCCGCGCCGGGCAGGTGGCCCAGGCCGCGTATGCGAACCAAGCTGCTATCACCTACTATCGTCGCCTGTTGCCGTTACTGGAGGATGCAGCGAAGGACGAGATTCGCCTCAAGTTGGGCGAAATCCTTCAATTGACCGGCAGTTGGGATGAGGCCGAGGCCCTCTTCCGCGCGGCGCTCAGTTCTGCCGAGGAACGCCGCGTAGGCCCGAAAATAGGGCTGTGTATGCGGATGTTGGGATCGCTGCTCCGGCAAAAAGGGGACTACGAAACCGCCGTGGAGTACCTGGAAGAAGCCCAACGCTTCCAGGCCATTGACGATTGGGGGAACGTGATCGAGACCCTGCGCGAGATCGGCATCGTCTACTGGAGTCAGGGCAACCTGCCCGCCGCGCGCGCCAGCTTCGAGCAGGTGCAACAGATTGCGCGTAATACAAAGGACAATAGTCGGTTAGCACGTATCCTGAATAATCTAGGCTTAGTTCATTACAGATTATTAGAATATAAAATTGCTCTCGAGCATTTTCGAGAAGGTTACAAACTTAGCTATAGTCTCAACGATCGGTTGACCGCCAGCAGCATTTTATTAAACACAGGCAATGTGCATTTGGACCTAGGTCAATACCCCGAAGCACTCACACACTACGCACAAAGTTTAAATATGGCCCAGGAAATCGGCTACCAGTTGAGCGTCAGCATCAACGTGGGGAATATGGGCCGGGTATACCTGGATCAAGGCGAAAATGCTAACGCCGGGGACTGCTACGCCTACAACCTGTACCTGTCGATGCAGTTGGGCGACCTGTTCGGCGTGAGCTTCGCGCTGTGGAATATCGCCATTGCCGCGATGAACCAGCGCCGCTACCGCGAGGCTGGTCGTTTACTGTACCGCGCCGCGACGCTGGCTCGATTGATAGATATCCCTTACGAACTCAGCGCCTATCTGCTCACGCACGCCCAACTCTACACCCGCCAGCAAAACTACGCCGCCGCCCGCCCGCTTAACGCCGAGGCGTTGGATATCGCCGCGCAGATGGGCTTTGATGACATTCTCTTCAAGGCGCGCGTGCTGGCATTCGAGTTGGAGATTCTGCTAGGCGAAACCTCCTGCGCGGAGAGTTGTGAGAACATCGCCGCGTTGCTCTCGCCGGAATTGGACGAGCGCCAGCGCGCGCTGATCCACTACACGCTGGGCCGCCTCGGCCCCGACCAGGAGGCCCACCGCGTTCAGGCGGCCGACCTGTACCGCGCGCTCTACGTCACCAGCCCGGAAGTCGAGTTCAAACGCCGCTATGAGGAACTGACCGGCGAGACGCTGCCCAACCCGCCCCCCTTGCCTCCGCTTCCGGAGATCGTCACCCGCCAGACGTTCGATATCGAGCAACTCATCCGCCAAGCCGACGCGCTGATCACGGAGATGGAGGCGCGGGAGCGTCCCGCCCACTGAAAAGCGGTGCGTCGAATGACGCACCGCTTTCCCCGCTCTTATGGCGTGTGGGAGGGTGACGTTATCGGGTGATCTGTTCTATGAAGTAGATGAGCAGCAGACAGACCACGCCGGCGATGGTTGTCTTGAGGCCGTAGACGATCACATTCTCTTTGGAGATGCGGCCCAAGTAAATCCCCAGGCAGAAGAGCGCCAGCAACGACATAGCCACCGAGGCATAGTACGCATAGGTGATAGAGGGCAGCAGTGCCGCAAAGAAGAAGGGCAGGACGACCAACAGCGCGGCGAAGAACGGGGATAGCCCATCTATCGCCGCGACTTGGATTACGGCCACCCGCGAAGCTTTGCCTATTCTGGTATGGCGCAATTTCGTTAGGGTTAAGTGCTCTAGCTCGTCAAGTTCGTTGCGACGCTCTGCCGATTCGGTGAGGTACGCGCCCCATCCCCCGGAGATGCCAATCGCCAACGCGGTGGACACCCCGGTAATCAGGACGACTTTGGCGTCTTGCACACCGACAAAGAAGCTCCCCACCACTACCCCCATCATCGTCAACACTCCATCGAAGGAGTTGTTGGCGAACGCCCGCCGCGCGATATTCCCCGCGTTCGAGAGTTCGCTATATTCGCGCCACAACGCCAGCCGTCTGCGTAACGGAATCATCACTTGAGTATCTCTCCTTATTAACACTTGATTGTGTGGCCGGCACCACGTCCTCATCGGGGGCGGTGCCGTGCATAAGGATTCTACCACATAGGAGAAAGCAATCAAGTTTGTGATGTGCCTGCATCGGGAACTCCGCCCGCGCTTCGCGTGTGCTAAATCTGATGACAATTAACCGGTTTCTAACCCCCGCGTCGCGCTGCAACCTTTCTTTGACTTACCTGCGAAACCTTATATACTGGGCAAGCTGACACCCACTCACGGTATAACAACAAAGGTAGAGCATGGCATCCGATAACCTGATCGGCATTACAATTGGCCCTTACGAAATCCTCGAGAAAATCGCGCGCGGTGGGATGGCCGAAGTCTACAAAGCCCATCATCCCGCGCTTCGCCGCATGGTCGCCATCAAATTCCTCGGGCGCTCCCTGGAGGCCGACACGGGCCTGACCGAGCGCTTTCAACGCGAGGCCCAGGCCGTCGCCGCGCTGCGCCACCCTCACATTATCCAGGTCTACGACTTCGGTGCCTTCGAGGGCGGGCATTATATGGTGATGGAATACATCGACGGGAATGATTTACGGGAAGAGATTGACCGCCGCAAACGTCAGGGTAATCCCTTCAAACCCAACGAGATGCTGGACGTTTTGGGCCAGGTGGCTGACGCGCTGGACTACGCGCATCAGCAGGGGGTCATTCACCGCGACATCAAACCGGGGAATATCTTGCTCAACGCGCAAGGCCAGGCTTTTTTGGGCGATTTTGGCCTGGCCCTACTGCGGGATCGCGTCAGCCAGGCCACGCTCGGCACGACCTTCGGCACTCCGGAGTACATCGCGCCGGAGCAAGCGGTCGATTCCCGCGCCACCGTGCCCCAATCGGACATCTACGCTCTCGGCGGCATCGTGTACGAGATGGTTACGGGTCACCTGCCCTTTGTGGCGGATAGCCCCATCAGTTTGGCGCTCAAGCACATCCACGAAGCGCCGCCGCCCCCAAGCACCTACAGCCCCCATCTCCCGCCGACGGTCGAAGCCGTGATTATGCGCGCGCTCTCCAAGAGTCCTAAAGAGCGCCCGGCCACCGCGCAGACGTTGATAGAAGAACTGCGTCAGGCGTGGAACCAGGCCGGTGCTCCCATCACCGTGCCACGCCCGGTAGGGGCGATCTTCGACGGGACGCTGCCACCACCGCAAACTGCGCAACCTGCCGCCACCACAGCGCCAGATCACCCGCCCCCACCCGCCAAGAAGAAGCCGCGCCGCTTGTTGCCCGTCCTGGTCTTGCTCCTCTTGATTATCCTGGTGATCTTGGGGCTTTTCGTTGGCCCCGACGTGGTTGCTATGTTGGCCCCCACGCCCACCGCCACCCCCACAGTCACGCCAACGGCCACTTTCACAGCCACGCCGACCGCCACAGCGACTCTCACGCCCCGGCCTACGGAGACGCCCACCGCCGAGGTCGCTATCCCGCAACCCGATGCCACACCGACGCCGACGCTTACCCGCACGCCCACCGCCACCCCCACACCGATGCCCACGCCGACTCCCACGCCCACATCCACCCCGACGCCCACGCCGACGCCGACCCTGACCCCCGGTGAGGTGATTGTGCGCGAGATCGACGAGATGCCGATGCACTTCGTGCCTCACGGCCCCTTCTTGATGGGCGCGGCGGAGGATGACGCGGATGCTCGCCAACACGAGAAGCCGCAACACGAGGTGATTCTGGGCGATTTCTGGATCGACCAGACCGAGGTGACTATTGGCCAATACCGCCGCTGCGTCGAAGCGGGCGCGTGCGAACCGCCGTTCAACGTCAACTACCGTGAAAACGTCTACAGCAACCCCGCGCGGTTCAACTACCCGATGACCTACATCAGTTGGGAGGAGTCCGCCACGTATTGCCAGTGGGTGGCTGATGAAACCGGGTGGGACGTGCAGTTGCCCACCGAGGCGCAATGGGAAAAAGCCGCTTCCTGGGACCCTGCCACGCAAACCAAGCGCCGCTATCCCTGGGGCGACATCTTCGACGCCGACCGCGTGCATCTGGCAAGTGCCGTCGGCCCTGTGGGCGCTTACCCAGAAGGCGCAAGTCCCTACGGCGCGCTGGATATGGCGGGCAACGTCTGGGAATGGGTGCAGGATTGGTACGACAGGGATCACTATAGCCGCGCGGATGTCCCCCCCGATCCGACGGGGCCGGAGACGGGCGTCTACCGCATCTTCCGGGGCGGAGCCTACGACTCCCGCGCGAACTTCCGGCCCCAGTTGCGCACCACGCACCGCGAAGTGGGGTCGCCAGAGAGTACCAGCACGCGCCCGGCCAAAGGGCCTAATCTGGGCTTCCGCTGTGTGGTCAACGGAGAGCGATTGCTCCCCTGACTGCACGCCACTTTCGAGGAGCCTGATTGATGCCGACATCCACATCCCAGGAGCACTTAGAAGCGCTGACACTGGCCCGGCAGAATACCCTGGCCGCGCTTGCCAAAGTCGATGAAGAAAAATTACTGCAACTGACGCAGCTCACGCTCCCCCAAATCCGCGAAGTGCAAGAAGAGATTGCCCGGATGTTGCCCGCCGGCAATCTGCCCGCCCTTATCCTCAGCGGATTGACGCAGATCAAGGGGCGCAAAATCAGCACCGCGCGTGTCACCAAAGACCTCGAAACGCTCTTCCAGGGGATGGAATTGCTCCCCCAGGGACTTTTCGGCGTGCTTATCGGTGGCCCCTCGCTCATCCTCAATGCCTATCAGAAACTACTCCAGCTTTCTGGCAAAGACGTGCAGAGTGCCTTTCCCCAGGGGACGTGGCAGTTCTACCTGGAATTTGGCCTGCGCGAGGACACTGCCCGCCACGCCAACGAGACCAGCGGCTTTCAGGCCGCCATCCCCGAAGCCGAGAACCCCATCATGCAAGCCGCCGCCTGGATGGAAGCCGCGATGGCCCTCATCTACCAATACGACGATCTCCTCGCCATCGACTGGCGCGAGCGGGTGCGGCTGCGCACCATCATCGAGGTCGCGCAAGAGGCCCACGTAGCCGACCAGCCGCCCTTCGATAAACTCACGCGCGCGTGGGAACGGGCGCGTCCGTTTCGCTGCCCTCCCCGTCGCAGCGACTACTTGCGCTACCGGCTGGAGACCTTCGAGACCTTCATTCAAGACCGGTTACAGTCGCTCTCCACACCGCAGCAAACGCAAGTGCGCGAGCGCTTCGCCGCCCGCCAACAGGCGGAGTTGGCCGATTTCTTGCAGCAGATGACCATTCTAAGCGCCCTCACGCCCACCGCCTACCGCGAAGAAAAAGAGCCGATCCCGCTCTGGCGCGCTGCTGTCGGCTTTGTCTGGCAGGGGCAGACCTACCTGTTCCCTGTGTGCCAGCGCAATGCCCAGGGCAGCCCGCTCTGCTACCCTCCCGACGCCCAGGCTCCCCCTGTCCCCCTTTACACCCATCCAGAGGGCATCTGCGATGCTCATGAGAACGTGCTCGATAGCGACCGGGGTGGGCGCGTCTGGTATCGCCATAGCAAAAAGCCCCTCGGCAACTTGCGCGCTCCGGAGTCAGCCACCATTCAAGGGTGGCTCCAGGCTATTTTCGATAGTGACCCGGCCCCTGCCGCCGATCTCGATCTGCTTCTGCCCCAATGCCCGCGCGCTATTCAATCCAAGCTGCGCCAACAGCTCCCCAAAGCCGTCCAAAACGCCGTGACCCGGCTGCGACGCGCGCCCATCATCATCAACTGGGACGCCCACGATCACGCCCAGCCCCTCGCCCGTATCCGCCGCGACCATCGGGGCATCGGAGATCACGCGCTCACCCTCTTCCGCACGTCCCGGAGCATGGTCTTTGACCAGTCTCACATTTTCTTTGATGGGATGTGGGGCATGGCCGTGGCCGAAATTATGACCACCTACGCGCTCCAGAAGTATCAAGCACTCACCCGGCAAGAGAGCGCGCCGTCTCAGGCCATCGCGTTGACCCCGCTGGCGCTTCGGGGTACGCCGGAAGTCGCCGCCAAAGTGGAAGAAAGCCGGTTGCCCGCCGGAGCCGCCGCCGAATCCACCGCTATTGATGTCGGCCCGCTGCTGCGTCTGCGGAAATGGCTCAAGCAACGCGGCGTGCGCCTCACCGTCAACGATCTGCTTATCCTCTACCGCGTGCTTTACGCGCCTCAATACACGCCGTCCGCCAGGGTTGACGAGGCCCTGGCCGAACTGAGTCAGCGCATCCCCGCCGCCGAGTACAAGGCCCTCCACAAAAGCATCCAGGAGACGCTGGATCGCTTCCAGGAGACCAACCCGGCCCTCCTGATCCCGATGGATGGCAGCTACGTCTCCCCCACGGAGCGTCTCTTCCCCACGACCTTCCGCAACCCGGTGGCCGATCTCCCCACCTGCTACGAAACCGCGCGCGCTCACTACCGCGCCTACCGCGACGCGCGCGCGCCGGAAACCTGGGCAGCGTTCGATGCTGCGCGCCGCCAACTGCTCTCGGAGTTGAACTACTTCGGCGAATTCCTGGACGCGCTCAAGGCCCTGACGATGCGCGGCGACAGCGCGTCCACCGTGACCCTGCGCCTGCTCGGCCACCTTCCCCCGGCCATGCAGCACTTGCTGGATCAGATTCCGCAGCACGTCAGCGTCCTCAACGAGGTCATCAAGGGGAACGAGGTGTTTTCCAATGTGGGGCGCGTCAAAGCGGGCAGTTCGCTCACCCGCTTCATCAGCGCGAAGGATGATGGCGCGACTAAGGAGTTGGTTTGGGGTATTCTCACCGATGATGAGGGCACGCTGCACGTAAGTCTGCGGGATTTCCGGCCTTTCGTTGGCCCTTTGATGGCCTTGAACGAACGCCCGCTGGCCGACCTGCTGGCGCAGGATTACCTGGATGGTTACGTCGAGGGGTTTAACCGCTTCGTAGCCGACCTGAGCACCGTCGTGGCGAAGAAGGCGT
>SLSP01000154.1 GCA_007130345.1 Thermoflexales bacterium | reverse complement strand
TAGTCGCGGATCTGACGATCCGCTCTGAGCGGGGCTAACTGAGAAGGGACTTCCGCCGCGCTGACTAGGCAGAGTTGTTCGGTCTGCGCAGCACCAACTCAGGCAGGGGAATTTTTTCTATCTGTGTGATAGCGTACCATGATAGTCCCATCCCGATGAGTTGGGCCAGAAGCAACGCGATGTCCCAATTCCCCGCGGCATCCTGAAGGTTGGGCATCGTGGTCATCAGACGCGCGACGATGTTGACTCCCTGGATAAAGATTAAAGAAGTGCGTCCAGAACCAGGCGTCAAAACCCCAGTGTTCATCGCCAGGAGGGCCAGAGCAAAGGGTACGAAGAGGACTAAAACCGGCAGAACCCATGCCTGGGGAGCGGACTGGAAAAAACTCGGAGAGTAGATAAAGATGGCGACCAACTGAATAATCAGTAAAGTGACGAAAGAAGGACGTTTTTCTGACATAACTAACCTCTTTGATGACGATAATGACCTAATCACGTATTATAGCCCACTTTTGTAGCACGTCAAATTTGACACGGGGGGGATTTTCGGTAAAATGGATACTATCTGTGTTTGACTTCGCGTTTCCCCGAGAGCGCGGGCCGGCCAGATAGAGGGGGTGTCATTGGACTATGCGATCAAATGAGAGGACGCAGGATGTTTCGAGTGACAATTTAGATTTCACAGTTTAACTTACTCAACAAGGAGGAGATGATCATGCGAGCCCGTTGGTTTATAACTATCATGATAGTGGTTTCGATGTTGGCTTTGACGGCGTGTGGAGGCGGTGACGGTGGGGATACCATCAAAATCGCGGTTCTCGCGCCGTTGAGCGGTGAGGTGGCGACCTTTGGTGAATCCACCCGCGATGGCATTATTCTGGCAACAGAAGAATGGAACGCTCGTGGCGGCATCAATGGCAAGACCATCGAGCTGGTGGTCGAGGACAGTCAGTGTAATGCTGAAATGGCCTTGAGCGCGGCGAATAAGGTAATTGACCAGGATGGGGTCAATTTCATCATCGGCGAGGTCTGCTCCAGCGCGTCCATCCCCGTATCTGAGATCGCGATGGCGAAAGGCGTGTTGCAGATTAGCCCCACCTCTACGAACCCCAGTGTTACAGTGGACGAAGATGGTAACACCAAGTCCCTGATCTTCCGCGCTTGTTTTATCGACCCCTTCCAGGGGAGCGTGGCGGCCCGGTTCGCGCTGGATAACTTGGGCGCGCAGACGGCGGCGGTGTTCCTCAATCAGGGGAACGATTACGTGCGCGGTCTGGCCGAGTTCTTCCGCGAGGCTTTCGAGGCCGGCGGCGGCGAGGTGGTCGTGTGGGAGACCTACACCACCGAGGATCAGGACTTCTCCGCGATCCTGACCAACGCGCGGGATGCCAATCCCGACGTGCTTTACCTCCCCGATTACTACTCCACGGTGAACTTGATCGCGGCGCAAGCCATCGAGCGCGGCATGGACGCGATGATGATGGGCGGCGATGGTTGGGATTCCCCCGACCTGGATCGCAGCGTGGTTGAGGGTGGCTTCTACACCAACCACTACTCCCCGCAAGACCCGCGCCCCATCGTGCAGGAGTTCGTGCAGAAATACCAGCAGAAATACGGTGCGGAACCGGACGCGCTGGCCGCGCTGGCTTATGATGCGGCGAATATCCTCTTCCAGTCCATCGAGCAGGCCGACAGCACCGATCCGCAGATCGTGGCCTCGACGATGTCGCAGGGCCGCTTCTCGGTGGTCTCCGGTGATATCACCTTCGACGCGCAGCACAACCCCGTGAAATCGGCGGTGCTTCTGCAAGTCAGTGGAGGAGAGATCGTTTTCGTTGATACAGTCGCGCCTTAAGCGGCGATAATTCAGCAATTAGGAAGCCGGGGGAGTATGCCCCGGCTTCCTTTGGGGAGAGGATTATGACGAACGCATTGGTGACACGCAAGCGAGGGAAACGCCCGGCACGTTTTGACGGCCTGATTCTCAATCGCATCAGTTTGACGATATTTGGGGCGTGCGGGCTGATGTTGCTGTACGTCCTGGCGAATGGCTTTTACAGAAATCCCGGCGTTTTTATCCAGCAGGTGCTCAACGGCCTGCAACTGGGATTCATTTACGCGCTTATCGCGCTCGGTTATACAATGATTTACGGCATTGTGAAGTTGATCAATTTCGCCCACGGGGATGTCTTTATGGTGGGCGCGTTCTCCAGCTTCTACGCGATCTCGATGCTGGATTTGCACCGCTGGCCGGAATGGGTATGGGCCGACGCGCCGCCAGCTTTGGTGACGTTGCCAGGCACCGTGACGGTGATTTTGTTATCGATGCTGATTTCGGGCGCGTTGGCGGTGGTCATCGAGCGATTCGCCTATCGTCCACTGCGCAACAAACCCCGCATCGCCGCGCTGATCACGGCCATCGGCGTCTCGTTCTTTATGGAATACTTCGGCGCGCTCCCCTTCGTCTACACCAACAACTACCAAACCTACGACCGCCCGTTTGAAGTGACCGTGTTTTCCGCCGGACAAATCCCTATATGGGTCATTGTCAGCTTTTGGGTCCTCTTGGGCGTCTCTGTGGGGATTTTCCTGTGGCTGAGTTGGCGCTGGAAATGTGGAGATGTCGCGGCCCTCGCCTGGCGTCGCCACCCACTCCTCCAATTCGGCTTGCTCTTCGGCGGCTTTATGGCCGTAGTGCTGACGCTGACCGGCGTCCCTCTCAGAATCGGAGATCGCTTCTGGGAACTATCCGTCTCTAGCGTGATGCTGGTCATCATGGGATCGTCCATCGTGCTCCAGGTGCTCTTGCAGTACATCGTCGCGCACACGCGGCTTGGCATGGCGATGCGCGCGGCGGCTTATGACAAACAGGCCGCGCGCCTGATGGGCATCAACGTCGATATGGTGATCTCCGCGACGTTTGCCATTGGTGGGGGATTGGCCGGCGCGGCGGGCGTGTTATTCGCCACTGCCTTCCGCCAGGTCTACTACTTGATGGGGATTACGCCAGGGCTAAAGGCGTTTGTGGCGGCGGTGGTGGGCGGCATCGGGAGCATCCCCGGCGCGTTCGTCGGATCGCTCATCATGGGGCAAACCGAGGTGCTGGCCGCCGGATTCATCTCCACGCCAATGCGGGACGCCATCGCATTCTCGCTCCTCATCATCGTGTTGTTACTGTGGCCGCAGGGAATCTACGGGGAGCCGCCCGCGGATAAAGTATAGGAGCGGAAATCATGGCGAAATTCAAGAAACCAAGTGTATACTTTGTCGCCGGTAGCTTACTGATCTTCCTGGTCATCCAAGGGTTAATCAGCACCGGGACTTTGAACGACTACTGGAAAGGCATCATCTTCTGGGGCGGGGCCATCACTATCGTCACCCTCGGCCTGAACTTAATCTACGGCTTCAACGGCCAATTCTCCCTCGGACAGTATGGCTTTTATGGCATCGGCGCGTATGGCTCGGCGTATGTGACGTATCACTGGGTGCGCGGCGACCCGGCGGCGATGGTAGTCGCGCTATTCGGTTCGCTGCTGGTCATTGGACTCTACGCCGCGCTGGCCTGGGGACTGCGGCGATTCTACGGGGTTACAGTGAAGGCACGCTTCACCTTCTACCTCATCATCACAATTTTGGGATTTTGGGCCTCGGTGGTGGTGTTGGTTCCGCTCCTCGGCCCGATGATGTGGGGCTTCTTCGCGGCGTTACCGGAGGCGGTAGCGCAGCCCCTCGTCTTCTTCCTCGCGCTGATCAGCGGCGGCATGCTCGCGGGCATCACCAGCTTCCTGTTCGGCCTGCCGGTGCTGGAACTCGGTTCGGACTACTTCGGCATCGCCACGTTAGGCTTTACCATCATCGTCAAAGTGTTGTTGGATAATACCGATACGATTTTGCCCTTCCCGGCGATGAAGGGCGCGCGCGGGATGCTTGGCATCCCCAGATGGACGACCTGGGCCTGGGTTTTCGGCACCCTCTTTGTCGTGATCGTGATTATGCGCAATCTGCTACATTCCAGCGTGGGACGCGCTATCGTCTCGGTGCGCGAGGACGAGCGCGCCGCCGAACTGGTCGGCATCGATGTCGCCAACGCCAAAATCCTCGCCTTCGTTCTCGGCAGCGTCTTCGCCGGGGTCGCCGGCGGGCTGCGCGCTCATGACATCACCTTCCTGCACCCGCAATCCTTCCACTTCATCCAGTCCTTCAATCCCCTGATCATCGTGGTGTTTGGCGGATTGGGCAGCATTACCGGCACGGTCTTCACCGGCTTCTTGTGGATTGTCCTGCTCGAAGGCGTGCTCCGCTTGTTCTTGCCGTCGGGCTATGAGACCTGGCGCTTCGTCATCTACCCCCTAATCTTGTTGATGATGATGTTGCTGCGTCCAGAGGGCCTGTTCGGAACCTACGAGCTACCCTTTTTGCGCGCGGCGCATGTGGCTAAACGTCAGGCCATCGCGCAAAAGCCAGAGGAGGTGCCCGTATGAAAGGCCGTCCCAACAATTTATCTGTAAATGTCAAATCGCGCCCGGTAGTTTTGCAGTTGGAGGATGTGACGCACTTCTTCGGCAACCTGCGCGCCGTCCACAACTTCGATCTCACGCTGCGCCAGGGTGAGTTGGTGGGCCTGATTGGGCCAAACGGCGCGGGCAAAACTACAGTCTTCAACCTGATCACGGGCGTGTATCGGGCATCCGAGGGCAGTATCCGGTATGAAGATGTCGAACTGGTGGGGCTGCCCTCCTACGAGATCATCCAGATGGGCATCGCCCGCACCTTCCAGAACATCCGCCTCTTCTCCAACCTCTCGGTGCTGGATAACGTGCGCATTGCCTATCACCCGCACGCGGGCTACAATATGCTGGACGCCGTGTTGCGCACGCGCCGCTTCCGCGAAAAGGAAGCCGAGATGACGGAACGCGCCCAGGAATTCCTGGAGATCTTCAGGTTGGACACGCGCCAGAACGACATCGCGGGGAGTCTGCCTTACGGCCTCCAGCGACGTCTGGAAATCGCGCGGGCGTTGGCGGCCTGGCCGCGCATCCTCATTCTGGATGAGCCAGCCGCCGGAATGAATCCGCAGGAAATCGATCAGTTGATGGATTTAATTCACTTTATCCGCGAGCGCTTCGACTTGACGGTGTTGCTGGTGGAGCACCGGATGCGGTTGGTGATGAGCATCTGCGAATGGCTCACCGTGATGGACTTCGGCGAGGTCATCGCGCGCGGGTTGCCTGACGAAGTGCGGAGCAATCCCAAGGTGGTTGAGGCGTATTTGGGCCGCGAGGCCGTCGTGGTGCGTTAGGGAGGGGAGATGGCTCTGTTAGAAGTCAAAGACCTATGTGTCTCTTACGGCGCGATTCAGGCGCTGCATGGGATTTCGTTTCACGTCGAAGAGGGCGAAGTGGTCACGCTGATCGGGGCCAACGGCGCCGGCAAATCGACCACGCTGCGCGCGATCTCAGCCTTGCAGATAGTGGATAGCGGCAGTATCACTTACAAAGGCGTGGACATCACCGGTAAAGAGCCGAGCGACATCGTGAAGATGGGCCTGATCCACGTCCCGGAGGGGCGGCGCATCTTCGCCCCGCTGACCGTGCGCGAGAATCTGGAAATGGGCGCGTATACCCGCACCGACCGGCGCGCTATCCGCGAGAGTATGGAGCACGTCTTCGATCTGTTCCCCCGGTTGAAGGAACGCCTGGAACAGACCGGCGGCACGCTTTCGGGCGGCGAGCAGCAGATGTTGGCTGTGGGCCGCGCGCTGATGTCCGACCCCAAGTTGCTGCTGATGGACGAACCCTCGATGGGCCTGGCGCCCATCCTGGTCGAAGAGATATTCGACATCATCGAGACTATCAGCAAGCAGGGTGTGACCATTCTCCTGGTGGAGCAGAACGCGCACATGGCCCTTTCTGTGGCGCAGCGCGCTTACGTGCTGGAAACTGGCACCATCGGGTTGTCCGGGCCGGCTCAGGAGTTGGCCGAAAATCCCCGCGTGCGCGAGGCGTATCTGGGCGGACATTAACGCAGTGGGTTGCATTGGCTCTCCTGAAAAAAGTCCAAAAATCCGATTTTTTCACACGCGACCTACTACATATATGAAATTCGCACGCGAAAAATCTACATCTCGTATCAAGTTTCTAAAAAATCGGATTTTTTAGGGTTCTTTCGCAATACCTCAAAAGTCACCCTGTTTGGGACACGGATGAACACAGATTTTACGGATAAAACCAAAAAAATCCGTGTTTTTCCGTGTAAATCCGTGTCCTTGCTTGAAATCAACCGGGGGCTTCTTCTTGTCACAGGGTCAGTTTTGCGCTACTGCGTTTTTTCAATGGAGTCTTGAATTGGCTTCAAGGGGTATGCGACGATACCGCGTGGTACAGTGGATGATGGTGCTGGCGTTGACGCTCTTGCCCGCGTGTCGGACGGCGAGCAGCCCGCCTGGGGATGTGTTGATCCTCGCGCTGGCCGCTCCCTTTAGCGGGGAATTCAGTCTGCTCGGACAATCCACGTATAACGGCGTGGTGCTCGCCGCCGAGGAGTGGAATCAGCGCGGGGGCGTGCTCGGACGCCCGGTGCAAATCGTCACGGTGGACACTCGCTGCGAGTACGAAGGCGGGCGGGCTGCCGCGCAAGAGGCCATCAGCGAATACGGCGCGCAGTTTATCGTGGGCGCGATCTGCGCGCGGGCCTCTGAGGGCGTGGCCCAGGTCGCCAGCGAGTTGGGCGTGTTGCAGATCACCCCGGCCTCGGTACACCTCGACTTGACCACGCGGCCAGACGGCACGGTGCGCCCCTACGTCTTTCGCGTGCCCTTCGTAGACCGCGACCAGGGGAGCGTGGCCGCGACGTTTGCTCTGGAGTCCCTGGGCGCGCAGCGCGCGGCGATCCTCTATCCCCGGCGCAACACGTATGCGCAAGCGCTCGTGGACGCTTTCGTCGAGACTTTTTCGGCGGGCCAGGGCGAGATCGTCGCGCAGCAGGCGTATAATCCGGAGGACGCCGAGTTCTACAATGTGCTCCAGGACGCGCGCGAGGCCGAACCGGACGTTATCTATATGCCCGGTTACTATGACGTGGCGAATCGCCTGGTGGGGCAAGCCCGCGCTTTTGGGCTGTTGCAGCCCATCATCGGCAGCGACGGATGGGACTCGCCCGCGTTGGATATGCAGGTCACGGCGGGGAGCTACTTCACCACGCACTACGCGCCCCAGGAACCGCGCGCGGCGGTGCAGGCGTGGATTCAGCGGTATGAGGCGCGCTACATCGTCCCGCCGGACGACTTAGCCACGATGGGGTATGACGCCACCAACGTTTTGCTGAACGCTATCTCGCGGGCGGGCGTCATCGCGCCGCTGTACGTGGTGCCGACCCTCGAAGACACCACCTTTGGCGAGGCCGTCACCGGCCCGCTGTACTTCGACGCGCTGCATAACCCGGTCAAGCCCGTGCCCATCGTCCGCGTGGAGGGCGGGCAGATCGTGTTTGTGGATCGGCGGTTGCCTTAATCCACGCTTACGGCCAGCCCGCGCGCCCGCTCGATGGCCGCCTCGGCGCGGGCGCGCAGCGCGGCAGCGTCACCGGGACGCTGTGCCAGCCCCTCCTCCTGCGCCGCCATCCCCGTTGCGACCGCCACCCGCGTCGCCACCTCCGGCTCATCCAGCGTGGGCAAGATGTGATCGTCGCGCAAGCCTCGAATGTGCGTACACGCGGCCAACTCCCGCGCCGCTGCAAGCGCCATCCCCTCGGTGATGGCCCGCGCCTGCACATCCAGCACGCCCCGGAAGATGCCGGGGAAGGCCAGCGCGTTGTTCACCTGGTTGGGGAAATCGCTGCGCCCGGTGCCCACGATGCGCGCGCCGGCCGCGTGGGCCGCTTCGGGCAAAATTTCTGGCACGGGATTGGCCCCCGCGATGACGATGGCGTCGGCGGCCATCCGCGCCACGTCCGCCGGCGCGATCACGTCCGGGCCGGGGCGGCTGAAGGCGATCAGCACGTCCGCGCCTGCGACGGCCTCCGCGATGCCGCCTTGCGCCTGCGCCGCGTTGGTCTCCTGGGCGATGGCCCATTGTGGCGTGCCGCGCAAATCGGCGCGGCCCCGGTGGAGCGTGCCGCGCTCGTCGCAGGCGATGACGGCGGACGGGCGCGCTCCCGCCGCTTTGAGCAGCCGGTAGTTCGCCACGTTCGCCGCGCCCATCCCCACCATAGCGATGGCGACCGCGTCCAACCGCTTACCCACCAGCTCGAGGGCGTTGAGGACAGCGGCCAGTACCACCGTAGCCGTCCCCTGCTGGTCATCGTGCCACACCGGGATGCGCAACGCGGCCTGGAGCCGCGCCAGCACGTCGAAGCATTGCGGCTGCGCGATGTCCTCCAGGTTGATGCCGCCGAAGGACGGTTCCAGCGCCTTGACCGTAGCGATGAGCGTGTCCGGATCGGCGGCGCGCACCACCAACGGCACCGCGTCCACGCCGCCCAGGTGCTTGAAGATCAGCGCCTTGCCCTCCATCACCGGCAACCCGGCCTCCGGCCCGATGTCGCCCAGGCCGAGCACCCGCGTCCCGTCGGAGATCACGGCGATGGTGTTGCCGCGATTGGTCAGCGCCCAGACCTGCTCCGGCTGTGCGGCGATGGCGCGGCACGCTTCTGCCACGCCCGGCGTGTACCACACCGCGAAATCGTCCAATCCGCGCACCGGGACCTTGGGCGCAAGCTGCACCTTGCCGCGATACCGCGCGTGTTGAGTCACTGCGTCATCTTGGGGGGATGGTTTGGTCATCGTCACCTCACTGGTTGCCGGGAATGGCTTCAGTATACCACAGTCGGGCAGAGCGCATTAAGACGGCGTGAAGCGTGAAACGTCAAACGTCAAACGTCACGGAATCTATTTTGACTTGATTTGCCTCTTGGTAACACTTCAGTTTTGTGAGCAAAAAAGCCCGGAGTCCCCATCTCGGGGACG
>SLSP01000496.1 GCA_007130345.1 Thermoflexales bacterium | reverse complement strand
GCGGCCCTCACCACCTTAGTCCACAACAACGAATATACCCAATGGTTTCGCTCACGCTCTATCCGTTTTGCATTCGCTGCTTGAGTTGTCGGGATGTGCCCTATTGCACAGGTTGAGATTTTCCGTGTGCGAATTTCAGATAAATAGTAGGTCGCGTGTGGAAAAATCGGATTTTTCTCAATTACGGCTCTCCTGAGCCGCTTGCGCTTCGCGGAGCAGGCGCTGCGCTTCGATGACTTGCTGGCGCGCATCTTCTGGGCGACCTTGCTTTTCGTACAGGGCGCTCAGTTTTTTCAGGAGGGCGATGGTTTTGACGACGCTGGATTGGCGGTAAATCTTCAGCAAGTCCTCGTAGACGGCTGTGGC
Source organism: Thermoflexales bacterium (assembly GCA_007130345.1). Lineage (GTDB taxonomy): Bacteria > Chloroflexota > Anaerolineae > B4-G1 > SLSP01 > SLSP01. The sequence goes on along the minus strand of SLSP01000496.1, from coordinate 8,638 downwards.
CTCGGCCTCGCGCTCGGTTGTCTCCAGAATTTGCGCGATGCGCTCCAGATTTTTGGAGATCAGCGATGCGTCGCGTAACTCTCGCCCCAGAGTGAGGCTCTGCCGGAAGTCTTCTAGCGCGTGAGAAGGCCGCTCCATCTCCTGGAGAATGATCCCCTGCTCGTGAATGGCCCGCGCCATCGCGGCCTGGTCGCCGCGCTTCTGGTCAAGCTCGCGGGCGGCCTGGCTGCGCACCAGGGCGCGCTGGTAATCGCCCTGCTCGCGGCAGATGCCGGCGAGTTGGTGCAGGCAGAGAGATTGCCCCGCCTCGTCATCTAACTCGCGGAACATCTTGAGCGCGGTCTCGTATTTCTGACGCGCTTCGTCGGGGTGTTTGAGGCGGCGATGGGCGCCGGCGATGCGCGTGAGGATATGGGCCATCTGTTCGTGGGCGGCTTGGTCTTCCAGGGCCGCGTAAACCTCTTCGTAGACCTCAATCGCCTGTTGGAGATTCCCCTCTTCGATGCGTAGGCGGGCCAGTTCGTACAACCCTTCGAGGCGCTCGGGGCCTTCTTGTTGCGTGATGCTCTGGCACAGCAGCGCTTCGACGAGGTCGCGCTGGCCCCAGCGGTTGAGCACGGGGATGATGGCCTTGACCACCTGGCCGGCGGCTTCGTATTGCCCGGAGGCGAAGAGGTGATGTTGCCACGCCAGGGCGTTGTTCATCGAGCGGTGCGCGCGTTGGAGGTCTTGCGTCTGCCGCACCCACAGGCCGAGGATGCCGCCACCGCTGCGGGCCAGCCATTCGACGCGGTCGCGGGACCACGACGCGCTGCTGCGGGAGAGCACCTGGCGTTGGGCCTCGTCGAGGAAGGGGGCACCGTAGTAGGTTGCCGCGCGGGCGTGGAGCATCTCCAAGTCCTGGGGAGAAAGGCGGTCGAGCAGGTGTTGGCGCACCAGCGGATGGAAGGTGTAGAAGAGGTTGCCATCGACATCGGCGCGGTGGAACTGGAGCAGTGAGAGGACGTGCCAGCGCTTGAGCAGCCCTTTGGCATATTTGGCGGAGACCTCGGTAAGTTTGGGGATGATGTCGGCGTAGATGGGGCCGCGCAAAATTACCAGTGAGAGCAGCGCGTCGTATTCTCCGGGGTCGAGCGTGTCCAGGATGTCATCGAGCAGATACTGGCACCACGCGCGGGCCGCCTGGCCTTTTACCGGCGGATCCTGAAGCAGGGTGGCGAGGTTGCCGCTACACGCGAGCCAACTATCGAGTAATTGCAAGGTTTTGGGATGGCGACTGGCTAATTGCACAATCCGCAATTGTTGGTTCATAGGGGCCTGGCTCAATTGGGGGAGGGTGTTCATAAGCTGCACCGCTTCGCGTTGGGCAAAATAGGAGAGCTGCAATTCCAAACGGTGCTCTGGTGGGAGGCTGTCTAGTCCGGCCCAGCGCGTCTGCCCGGTGAGCAGGAAGGTGGTGTGAGCGCGGGCGGAAAGCAGGCCCATCAAGGTGGCCCGCAGGGCTGCGTTGACGAGGGTGCCTTCTGCGGCCCCGGCCCCGTTCCCGTTCGTGACGCCGTTCCCGGTGATGGCAAAAGCCTCGTCGCAGGCCCCAGGCGTGAAGCAGGCATCGAAGTCGTCCAGGACGATGAGGTAGCGCTGGTCGCCGATCATCTGGAGGGACTCCTGCGCGCGTTCCGTCGGCCCGCGTCGGGTGTCCAGCAAGCGCGACGCCGCTTCGATGTTCTGCTCGCGGCCCTGGTAGCGCCAGAAGTTGGCGAGTTTGCCGAGCATTTCCACCGGATGGACGTATTCCTGGCAGCGGACGACCAGCACATCGTCCAGATCGACGCCGGGATGCGCGATGAGTTGCGCCACGAGCGCGCTTTTGCCGATGCCGTCCTCGCCTTGCAGGTAGATCAGCGAGACATCGTCGTGGAGCGCGCGGCGCAGGGTCTGAAGCTCTTTGCGCCGTCCGATAAAAGCCGGCGCGACCGGCAGGCCCTTGACGTTGGTGGGGGAGGGCGTGGGAGCCGGCCCGGACGTGGTTTGCCGGGGATCGATCAGCGGTATCTGTTGGGCGCGCGAGTAGAGCGCGGGCACGCCCCAATCGAAGCGGCGGCGATCCGCCTCGCGCTCCTCGTCGAAGGTCTGAAGGCTCCGGCGCACCGCGTTGACGGCATTCATTAACAGGTCGCCCTGGGCGAGGCGCGCGTAGAGTTCGTAGGACAGCGCGATCATCGATTCGTCCTGGAGGCTGGTGGGCACGGTCAAGACGGCGGGCACGTCGGCCTGAAGCAGCCCGGTCGCCACCGTGTCGAAGGCGGCCAGCACGCCGATTTGCGCGCTCTGGCAGGCGGAGATCACCATCAGGTGCAGGGATGGCACGCGGGCCAGCAAGGGGCGCAGGTGCATCGCCTCCACCGGGTTGGTGTTGCCGGTGACATCCTCGAAGCAGAGGAACCCGCGATGCTGCTTGGTGCTGTACGTGCCGTGCCCGGTGTAGTGGATGACGTGGTAGGGCGTTTCTGCCAGGGCCGCTTCCAGCGCGGGCAGCGTGGCCTCGTGCAAGACGTGAAGTTGCACGTGCCCGGCGTTAATCGGCTCATGGAGCGCGTCCTGGATGACGGATAGCTCGCGCTCGACGTCAATAGGTTCCTGGTCTTCGGGCGCGGCGATGATGACGAGGATGCGCAAGGGGAGCGGGGTGGGCGGCGGCTGCATTTCGCGCAGGCCAGAGGGCACCCGCACCAGTGCCATAGATTGTTCCAGGCAGAGGAAGCGGTCGCCATCGTGGAGATATTCCCACGGGAGCTGCCATAGCATAGCCGCGTCCGCGCTCAGAGAGAGCACGATAGGCGCGCTGCGATAGTGGTCTGCGGATTTGAGGAATTTCTGGAGTTTGCGCCCGCGCCCGAAGAGGTAGCTATACAGGCGTCCGCCGTAATGCGCCACCTGGCCGGCGTTGGCTTTGCCGCCAAAGCTGATCCCCAGGTGTTGCATTTCGTTGGGGCCGAGAGTGCCGCGTTCCAGCAGCCACAGCGGGCCGAGGTGCGTCAAGCCGGTGGGATCGTGCTCGAACTGATTCGTGCAGATCTCCTCGCCATTTTCGCGCTTGGTTACAGCGAAAAATTCTGTGCCCAACTTACGGATTTCTATATACAACGCGGGCGGTTGTGGGGCCATAGGTCAACTCCTTGTGGACAACGGGGAATGTGTCCGTTGTCAGCCGTTTTCCTGGCTTTTGACGCCCCTGAAAAAAGTCCAAAAATCCGATTTTTCCACACGCGACTTACTATCTATATGAAATTCGCGCGCGAAAAATCTATCTGTAGGATCAAGTTCCTAAAAAATCGGATTTTTTAGGCGGCTTTCAGTAGCGTCAGCTTTTGCTTTTCTTGTGCTTGCGGAACGTCATCCGAATCGGCGTGCCGGGGAAGGGGTACATCTCGCGGATGCGATTTTCCAGGTACCGTTGGTAAGAGAAATGCACCAGTTTAGGATCGTTCACGAAGAAGATGAAGTTGGGCGGGGCGACATCGGCCTGGATGACGCGGTAGACTCTGAGTCGCTTGCCGCGTTTGCTCGCCGGCGCGTGCGCGGACAGCGCTTCCTGGATCATATCGTTGAGTGGGCCGTTGGGCAGGCGTTGGTAGCGGGCGGCCATGATGTCGAGGGCGGTGGGGAGCACTTGTTTTACCCGTGATCCGGTGAGCGCGGAGATGAAGAGGATGGGCACATAGTTCAGGAACTTGAGCGTGTCGCGGAGCCACAGCTCATAATCGCGCTTGTTCTGGCGGACTTCGGATGTGACGGCGTCCCACTTGTTGACCAGGACGACGACGCTCACGCCTTCGTCGGCGATCATGCCGGCGATGTGAGCATCTTGCGCGGTCACGCCTTCGACGGCATCAACGAGGAGGAGGGCCACATCGGCGCGGTGGAGCGAGCGCGCGGCCCGCAGGACGCTGTATTTCTCGACGCCGCGCTCGATGCGCCCGCGCCGGCGAATACCGGCGGTGTCGATGAGGACGAGTGGCTGATCTTCCCACAGCAGGGCGGTGTCCAGCGCGTCGCGGGTGGTGCCGGAGACCGGGCTGACGATGGCGCGCTCTTCGCCTAACAGGCGGTTCAGCAGCGATGACTTGCCCACGTTGGGCCGGCCCAGGATGGCGAAGCGCGGCGCCTCTTCTTCTTCGGGGAGCTGTTCCTCGGCAGGGGGCAACTCTTCCAGGATCAGGTCGAGCAAATCTCCCACGCCATCGCCGTGAATGGCCGATACTGTGTGGACATCGCCCAGGCCCAACTCGTAGAACTCGTAAGCCTCTTGCGCGTGCCGCTCGCTTTCCACTTTGTTGACCACCAGCAGCACGGGCTTTTGCGTGCGGCGCAGCAGGTCGGCTACCTCGCGGTCGGCGGCGGTCAGCCCGGCGCGGGCGTCCGTGAGGAAGATGATCAGATCCGCCGCGTCGATGGCCTGCTCGGCTTGCGCGCGGATCTGCGGGATGAACGGTTCGGAATCTTCCAGCAGCGGCGTGTGGGAGACGGGCCGCAGGCCCTTTTCTACGGTGGGGGGTAGGATTTCGATGCCGCCGGTATCGGCTACTAAGAAGGCCCGGTCGGCCCATTCGGCCTCAGCGATGATCCGATCTCGTGTCGTGCCGGGGATTTCACTGACTACGGCTCTGCGTTCCCCGATGATGCGGTTGAATAGGGTGGACTTGCCCACATTGGGGCGACCCACGATAGCCACTAAAGGGTTTGGCATACTAGCTCCTGGTTTCTCCGCCTTTTGCAAAGGCCGGATTTTGATGATGGTCGCGGGACTTTGCAAGCGCCGCGTGGCTACTCATAACTTTCGGCTGCTGTCTCCATCTCGTGGAGCGGCAAGACCACAGCAAATGTGCTGCCCTCGCCGGGCGCGCTTTCTACCCACACGCGCCCTTTGTGCTTCTCGGCGACTGACTTCACGATGGATAACCCCAGCCCAGTACCTTGAACCGCTTCGGTCTCGCGGGCGTGGACGCGGTAGAAGCGTTGAAAGATCTTCGGCTGTTCTTCTACCGGGATGCCGATGCCGCTGTCCTCTACCCGCACGATGACGTGGCTGTTATCGCGGCGCACCCGCACCCGCACCCAGCCGCCCGGCTGATTGTATTTGATGGCGTTGCTCATCAGATTTTCGAGCACTTGCCGCAAGCGCCGCGCATTTCCCTGCACCCATAACTGGTGTTCTGGCAGATCGGTGACGAGGTGCAGGTCTTGTTCCTCGGCGTAGATCTGATAGCTGTCCGTCGCTTCCCGCACGATGTCGTTGATCTTGCACGGGTGCATCTCCAGATCGTACCCGGCTTCGATGCGTCCGATGTCCAGCAGATCGCTGATCAGGGCGGTGATGTGGCTCAAGCTGTGCCGGGCTTTCCCGATGAAGCTCTGCTGCATCTCGGTCAAGGGGCCGACGCGCTCCAATAGCTCGATGTAGCCCTGGACGGTGGTGAGGGGCGTGCGCAGGTCGTGCGAGACCGTCGAGACGAATTCGGACTTGAGGCGATCCAGTTCTTTGAGATGCGTGATGTCCTGCATAATCACCACGCGCCCCACATCGGGCACAGAGGTCAACTGGGCGTTGTAAGTCCGGGCGTTACCCAACTCCACCTCGGTGTGGAGCATGGGATACTCCGCGTTGGCGTGATAGAAGATGTCGTGGAGGGCGGTGTTCGCCACATAGCGCTCCAGAGGGGCCCCTTGCGCGTCGGCGGGGATGTCGAATATCTGCGCGGCTGTGTTGCTCCACAGGAGCAAGTGGTTACTGGTATTGGTGACGATGATGGCCTCGGTCGCGTGTTCGAGAAAAGCCCGCACGCGAGAACGCTCGGTGCTGACCGCGCTAAAGAGTCGCGCGTTTTCCAGGGCGATGGCGGCAAAATCCGCGATGGAGGAGAGGGCGAAGAGGTGATTTTCGGTGAAAGCCTGCTCCTTAGAGCAGTTGACCACGCCCAACACGCCCACCGTACCGCGTCCCGGAGCCAGCAGGGGCACGTAAAGCAACGCGCGCACCAGATACCCCGTCGCGATTTTGGTATCGCGGCGTAGCATAGTCGGGCGTCCCGAACGGATGACTTGCCAGGCGATGGGGTCGGTCGCCTCAACGTACAGGCGCTTGGCGATGGCCTCGTTCATATTCTTGGCGATGCGCAGGTAGAGGGTGTCGTTCTCCCTGAGCAAGATAAAGCCCTCTTCGGCCTGCGTCAAATTGACCGACGCGCTCACGATGCGCTCCAACACGCCATCCACTTCGAGCGTAGAGGCTACCGATTTGCCTATCGTGTAGATCGTGTTCAGTTCTTGCAACCGCTGATTGAGGCGCTGATTCGCCTCGGAGAGATTGTAGGTGATGTGGCGGCGTTGCGCGCGTTGTCGGCTATGGGCCAGGGCCTCGATAATGATGCGCGCCGTAGCCGGCTGCGCAATCGGCAGAGCGAGCATCGCGTAAGGTCGTAAGGGCAGCAGGGCCGTCGCCAGAGAGAGCGGCAGAGGATCCGCGACGATAGCCAACAACGCCGCCTGGAGGCCCTGTTCTCGCAGCAAGGCCAGCACCTCGGCGGCGTCATCATGCCGCGCATCGAGAATCAGCAGCGCCAGACCTGGGGTGTCCAAAGCTTCTTGCAACTCAGGCGGCGTTGCAAGACTGATCGTGTCATAGCTATCGGGTAGCAGAGGGGCCAACTCCGGCAATAACGCGGCATCTCTGCTATAGACCAAAATACGTGTTGATTCCATGCTTGCTCTCCTGAAGAACCCGTGAACCCCGACGGTTGTGTTGATCCAGTCCGTGTCATGTTGAAACGCATCGTCATCGGCTAGGCTTCTGCGCTCGCGCCTATGTTCAAGTTGACACGACCCTTACTTATGATAGCTCAAATAAGGGAGTATGCAACCGGGGGGCGTCAGGCGTGAAACGTCAGGTGTCAAAATCATGCCGACGCTTTTGGATTTCGCCGGATGGTGGCGAGGCGTCATTCCGAGCATAGCCGAGGAATCTCAACGTGAGGGCCAGAGACCCTTCGACTACGCTCAGGATGACGCCCAGTGCTGAACCCTACCGTTAGCCCCCCCCTTCACATATAGGCCGGAAGCCCCTCCGCTTCCGGCCCGCCTAATTGACACCACGCAGGATCCCCTATAATAGCAATAACCCATACCCAAAAAGGAAGTCCCCAACCTATGTCTCTGGAAGCCATTCAACGTTACGTTACCAAAGTCGAGAGAATCGTTCGCTATGGCGGATCGCGCAACGAAAGCGCCATTCGGTTCGCCATGCAAAGGCTGCTGGAAGACTATTGCGCCGAGACCGGGCTGGAACTGATTGCTGAGTTGGAGTACAAGACGCCCCACGGCACCACCGTCCGGCCCGACGGCACGCTCAAGGACGCGCTGCGCCAGGATTGGGGCTATTGGGAGAGCAAGGATCAGTACGACGATCTGGCCGCCGAGATCGCGGATAAGTTTGACAAAGGCTATCCGCAGACCAACATTCTCTTCGAGGACAGCCAGACGGCGGTGCTGATTCAGGACGGCATCGAGGTGGCGCGCGCGGCCTTCAGTGACGCCGCCGCGCTGCACAATGTGTTGAACACGTTCGTTCACTACGAACCGCCCCGCGTGCAAGGCTTCCGTGCCGCCATCGAGACGTTCAAGGAGGACTTGCCCGGCTTGCTGGAGATGTTGCGCGAGACTATCGAGGCTCAGGCCACAACTAACCCGGCTTTCCGGCAGGCCCGCGCTGACTTCCTCAAGGTGTGCCACGAGTCCATCAACCCGCATCTGGTGATGGCCGACGTGCGCGAGATGATCATCCAGCATATCCTGACCGAGGACATCTTCGTGACCATCTTTGACGACGCGCAGTTCCACCGCGAGAACAACGTGGCCCGCGAACTGTACCGCATCACGGGGACGTTTTACACGGGCGACATCCGCCGCAATATCGAGCGGCGCATCGCCGGGTACGCGCAAGCGATCAAGGCCGCCGCCGCCGAGATTATCAACCATCATGAGAAACAGCGGTTCCTCAAAGCCGTGTACGAGAACTTCTACCAGGCGTACAATCCGGCGGGCGCGGATCGCCTGGGCATCGTCTACACGCCGGGCGAAATCGTGCGTTTTATGGTCGAGGCCGCCGATCACCTGGTTTACGAGCACTTTGGCTGCTTCTTGGCCGATGCCGGCGTCGAAATTCTGGATCCCGCCACCGGGACGGGCACGTTCATCACCGAGATCATCGAGCATCTCCCCACTCATCGCCTCCCGCGCAAATACGCGGACGAAATCCATTGCAACGAAGTTGCCATTCTGCCCTATTACATCGCCAATCTGAACATCGAGTACACCTACGCGCAGAAAATGGGCGAGTATCGCTCCTTCGACAACATCTGCTTTGTGGACACGCTGGACAACCTGGGTTTCGGCTACGAGGGCAAGCAGTACGCGATGTTTGACATCTCCGCCGAGAACCTGGCCCGCATCCGCCGCCAGAACCAGCGCAAAATCTCGGTCATCATCGGCAACCCACCATACAACGCGAATCAACTCAACTGGAACGATCAGAACCAGAACCGCGAGTATCCCGGCGTGGACGCGCGCATCCAGGAGACGTATC
>SLSP01000293.1 GCA_007130345.1 Thermoflexales bacterium | reverse complement strand
TGGGAGTAAGGTCATTGAATAGATCGAACTCGGCTACAGGTAGTTGTGCGGCAGGGACATCTAGCCGAGGATTACCATGTAAGGCTTGCTGACGCGCCTGTTTTTCTTGTTCTCGCCACTGCTTGAGCGCTTCTCGCTCTTGGATTTTACGCTCTCTTTCTGACTGACGCTGTTGTTTCAAATACTCACGATGCTTTTTTTGCGATTCTCGCACCATGCCATCGAACCCTTTGCGGCGACGAGGGAGGTTCATATCAGCTTCCGCACGCCTTTTTCCCTCATGGTCAGCGGCTAAGATTTGCAGCAAAGGCACAAGAACTATCAGAGCGGCAACACAGCATAGTGGTGGAACGCCACATAGCGTTGGCAATGCGATCAATTCTTCAGGCATAGGCTTCTTTACCTACCACACAAAATAATCAACTATTCCCCCAAATCCACGTACTCCGCTTTGACCAACGCCTGCGGCGAGATGTCCAGCGCGGCGAGCAGGTCGCTGATCAGGCGGGCCTTGCGCTCGGCATCCTGCTGCGACCAGGTGCGGCTCTTGATTTCCAGGAACGTGCCGCCGCCCTCCGGCTTGATAATGCGATCCAGGTTCACGGAGAGGTCGGTGCCGCCGTAGCGGATGTGGAAGCGGCGACGCTCCTTGTGAACCTCGGTCTCCCGATCCGGCTGGAAGTACTCGCGGTAGAAGCGGCGACTGCGCGTGCCGCGCGCGTCGAAGCGCGAGCGCGAAAGCACGATGGAGTTCTCGTACTCCCGCTCTTTGGCCGTGGTGGTCAGCGTGAGGCGGGAGATCACGTCAATCAGGTCGCCGCCTTCCAGGTGCATGACCTCATCCTCGCGGTAGCGGAGGCGGCTGCCCCACTGGTCGTCAAAGATGAAGTAGGTGTCGTACTGCCGCCGCTCCGAGCCGCGCAAGAAGGTGACGTCCGGCGTGGCGAGCAGGCGCGCTTCCAGCGCCTTCAAGTCCACGTCCTGCACCTTCACCTGCACCTCGAAGCTCTTCTCCTGGGCCACCCCGCCGATGGCGATGAGCTTGCTGAGCACGCTCTCCTCGCGGCGCATCAGGAAGGCGTCGATCTTCTGGGCCAGGGCGTTGGCCTCCGCGTGCAGCGCGGGCGCGTCGATGGTGAGCAGGCGGCGGTCGCGCATCAGCCAGCGCCCGTTGACCATCACGTCGCGCACGTCTTCCTGGTGCGCGGCGTAGACCAGGCGGGAGTAGAGGTTGTCGGGGTCGCGCCGGAATTGCGGGGTGAGCCGGGTGGCGTCCAACGAGATGGCGATGAGGTCGGCGCGCTTGCCGGGTTCCAGAGAGCCGGTGAGGTCTTCGATGTGCATCGCGCGCGCGCCCATAATCGTCGCCATTTCGAGGGCCTGGCGGGCGGGCAGCGTCGTCGGGTTCATCGTGGCGACCTTTGCCAGCAGCGCGGCCAGGCGCATCTCCTCCAGCATATCGAGGTCGTTGTTGCTGGCGGCCCCGTCGGTGCCGATGCCCACGTTCAGCCCCAGGTCGAGCATCTTCTTGACCGGGGCGATGCCGCTGGCGAGCTTGAGATTGCTGCTCGGATTGTGCGCCACGCCCACGTTGTAATGCTGGAAGGTGCGCATCTCGCCCTCGTCAATGTGGACGCAGTGGGCGGCGGTGGTCTTCGCCTCGAAGACGCCGAGCTTTTTGAGCCAGGGGACGGGGGGCATGTCGTATTCCTTGCGGTGATCGTCCACTTCCTGCGCCGTCTCCGCGATGTGGATGTGCAGGGGCACGTCGAATTCCAGGGCCAGCGAGACGGCGGCTTCGATCAGCTCTGGCGTGACGGTGTAGGGCGCGTGGGGCGCGACGCCGGGCACGACCAGGGGGTGGTCTTTCCAGCGCATGATGTAGTCGCGGGAGCGTTCCAGCCCCATCTCGTAGCTCGGCGCGTCGGGCGCGGGGAATTTGAGCACGCTCTGCGCGCAGACGGCGCGCATCCCCGCCTGGACGGCGGCATCGGCCACGGCCTCCTCGAAGTAGTACATGTCCATAAACGTGGTCGTGCCGGAGCGGATCATCTCGGCGGCGGCCAGTTGCGTACCGAGCCAGCAGAAGTGCGGCGTGACGAACTCGCGCTCGACGGGCATCATATAGCCCATCAGCCAGACATCCAGGCGCAAGTCGTCGGCCAGGGTGCGCAGCAGCGTCATCGGCGTGTGGCCGTGCGTGTTGATCAGGCCGGGCAGCACCACAGCGTTGCCCTCATCCACGCGCTCGGTGGCGACGTAGGTTTCCAGGATAGTTTGCTGATCGCCCACCGCCACGATGCGGTCGTCTTTGACTGCGACGGCGCCCGGCGTGTGAATGTCGTAAGCCGGATTCATCGTGATGACGAAATCCGCCGTAATCAAGGTGTCGACGCGCGTCTTGGATTGCTGCTGGCTCATAGTGACCTCCGAAAAGTGTTAGGTGTGGGAACGTGAAACGTGAAACGTCATTAGTCAAACGTCAAGCGTCAAGCGTAACTGCGTCTAAACACGCAATACGCAATACGCAATACGCAACAAACTCTTACCCAAATTCTTCCAGGAATTCGTGCAGGCCGTGGCGCACGGCGTAGGCGGCGGCCTCGGCGCGGTTGGTGAGACTGAGCTTGGAGAGGATGCTGCTCACGTAGTTGCGCACCGTTCCTTCGCCCAGGAAGAGGGCTTTGGCAATCTCTTTGTTGGTGCAGCCTTCGGCCACCAGCCCCAGGACGCGCAACTCCTGCTCGGTGAGGTCGTTGAAGGCGGCGGCCTGCTCCTGGCGCGTGGCCTGACGCACGCGGGCCAGCACGCGCTGTGTCACCGCCGGGTCGAGCAGGGCATCGCCTTTGCCCACGCGCTGGATGGCGCGCACCAACTCCTCGCCGCCGCCCTGCTTGAGCACGTACCCCGCTGCCCCCGCGCTGATGGCGTCGAAGAGCATCTCGTCTTCTGCGTAGGAGGTCAGCATAATCACGCCGACGTCCGGCTGTTGCTCTTTGATGATCTCGCACGCTTCGATGCCGTTCATTCCCGGCATACGGATGTCCATCACCACCACATCGGGGTGATGCTGCGCGGCTTTTTCGATGGACTCTTTGGCCGAGGCCGCCTCGTCCACCACGATGAAGTCCGGTTGGTTACTTAACAGCGTGCGCAAGCCGAGCCGCACGACCTCGTGATCGTCCACGATTAAAACTCTCAGTGTCATAATCCCCCTCGTCAGTATGGTACAGTTAGATTAAAAGTGACGCCTTTGCCCGGCGCGCTCTCGATGCGCAGGGTGCCATCCAGCATCCGCGCGCGCTCCCGGATGTTGCGCAGGCCATAGCCCTTGCTCACCAGCAAGGTCGCCATCCCCACGCCGTCGTCACAGATGGTCAGTTCCAGGGCCTCCTCGCCATACGCCAGGTCGATTTCGACCCAGGTGGCTTGGGCGTGTTTGGCGGTATTCGCCAGGGCCTCGCGCACAATTTGGAATATGTGCCGCCGCCGCTCCATGGATGAGATGGGGCGCTCGTCCCCGCTCAGGTTGAAATCGGTTTCCAGCAGCGTGTTGATCCGAAAATCCCGCAACAGGCGCTCGATGCCCGCGCCGAGCTTATCATCGGGCATATCGCTGCGCAGGTCGAAGATATAGCGGCGGATGTCCTGGATGGTCTCGTTGAGATTGTCCATCACGCGCCCCAACTGCGCCTGCGCCCGCATCGGGTCTTTAGGAATGATAGGCTGAACGCTCTCTAAAAGCAAGCCCGAAGCGTAAATCGATTGGATGATGCCGTCGTGCAGGTCGCGCCCGATGCGTTCTCGATCCACGGCCAGGGCTTGCAGGCGCTCGACGCCCTCGATCCACTGCTCGATGTGTTGCTGGATGGAGTGGAGCGCGTGGAACAGGCCCCATGTCAGGCCGATGCCGACCAGCGCCCATAGCCAATTCGCCAGGAACGCGGGCACCAAGTCGGCGTTGAGCCAGGTTGCCGGGAAAAATCGGCCCACCGGAACGAGGATCAAATTGAGCACGCCGAACGCGCCCATCATCACCTCAAAGAGCTGCAAGTAGGGGCGTACCTTCTGCCGCAGCTCGGCGTCCAGAGCGTGATAGCTCTGCTTGCGCAACCCGATGGCCGTCAGCACGCCGCCGGGAAACGCGAGGACGTAGCGGGCCAGAATTTCGCCGCCGGTAGCGACGAACGCGGTATCGAAGCCGGAAGCGGAGTGGGCCAGGATCAGGGTCACGGCGTAGGGGATAACCCACGCGCCCTGCACTATGAGCACCAACTTGCGCGGGAGGTCGGGGCGCAGCGTTTGCAGGCCGAAGACCAGCAGAAAGGCATATCCCAGCGCCAGGATCGCGGTTGCCACGAATGGGGGCAGGTGAAAAGTGGCCGGATGGACGGCAGCGAAGAGCCGGTTCCAGGCCACCAGCGCTTCGCAGAGCGCGAAGATGCTCAACCAATGCAGCTTTGCCGCCAGCAGAATACGCCGGCTGCGATATTGTGAAAACAACATCGCCAGGCCCAGCGTGAAAAAGATCAACCCGTGAACAAAATGACCCAGTAAATTCCAGCCTGTCATCAGCTCCTCGTATCAAATGGCAAAAAGCGTTGTGCTGGCTTCGTGCATCCTGGTCAAAGTATACCACAGGACAGGGGGAGCGGCTAATGATGTCAGTTGTCCTACATCTCTGCCAAATGTGAATTTGCAAAATGCGCGGGCTATGGTATACTACTTCCCGTTGGGGATAACCCGACAATTTTGGGGGCTCGTCTAACGGCAGGACTACGGACTCTGACTCCGTCTGTGGGGGTTCAAATCCTCCGCCCCCAGTTATAAGCGATTCAGCCTCCGGGCTGAATCGTTGTACGTTGACAAGCGATAGTCGGAAGGTCGGCGCGATGCCTGGCTTGCCAAATTCCTTGGATATAGTATAATCCTCAAATGTACGCGGGCTTAGTTCAGTGGTAGAATGTCTCCTTGCCAAGGAGAAGGTCATGGGTTCGAATCCCATAGCCCGCTCTCAGTTATGGCGACGTAGCCAAGTGGTAAGGCAGGGCTCTGCAAAAGCCTTATTCGTCGGTTCGATTCCGACCGTCGCCTCTTAATTTACTGGTAACATCCCACGGGCATCGTAGAAGATGCCCGTTTCGCGTAAAATGCGGGGCGGTGGCGGAATGGCAGACGCCGTGGACTTAAAATCCTCTGTCCTTGCGGACGTGTGGGTTCGACTCCCACCCGCCCTACCATCTAAAAGCGGCCCCTCGGGGCCGCTTTTGCTTTTAGCCCGCTTCCTCGCGCTGTTTCGCCTCCACCCGCTGCATAAAGCGGTCGGTGTCGATGATAAAGCGCTCGTGCTCGCACGTCCCCACCTGCTCCGTCTCGTCCCACGCCTCGACGCGGAAGCGAAGCCGCCGCCGGTCTACTTCCAGCAGTTCGGCGCGGACGAGGACTTCCATCCCCACCGGAGTCGCGGCGAGGTGCTGCATAGCGACGCGGGTGCCAACGGCGCTCTGTCCCGGTTCCATATACGGATCGAGCGCGGCCTGGGCCGCATTCTCCATCAGCGCGATGAGGTGCGGCGTACTCAACACGCGCACCAACCCACTGCCATAGCTGGCGGCGGTATCGGATTCGGTCACAATGTGGCTGATCTCGGCGAAAATTCCAGGTTCAATAGGCATGGCCCCTCCTAAACTGTAGTTTGACTCACGGGAAAGATTAACGCAAAGGCGCGAGGAGGCAAAGTCGCTAAGGAAAACAAGGCGTCATTAGTATTTTAGCCGTGCAACGCAACCTTAAAAACCTTTGCGCCCTTGCGTTAAAAACAGCGATTCTTTCAAAACCGCCTGGTTTATGTCAACAACGGCACGATAAAGCCGAACAGGCACCAGACGTTGAGGGCGGCCATAGCGAACAGCAGCCCCGCGCCTACCACGCTGTGCCAGCGTTGGGGGACGAAGGCGGCGGCGAACAGCAGCGCGATGGCCGCGCCCATCAGGGCCAGGGGCCACATGGGCAGCGCGCTGAGAAGCAATCCCACACCGCCCGCGATCAGGCTGCCCACGAGCATCACCAGCGCGGTCCCCACCGCGAGTTTGCGCTCGACCAGACGTTGCAAGCCTAGCGCGCCGGTCAGGGCGATGATCGGCAAAGCCGGGAAGAGGTACCGGCCCTGATGCTGCACGAAGGTCAGGTTGTAGACCAGGAACATAGACAGCGAGATGCCGGCGGACGTGCCGAGCAGGATCAGCAGATCGCGTTGGCGCGGCTTCATAGCCTGGCGGAGCGCTTCTCGCAGCCGCCACGCGGCCCCCCAGAGCACCAGGCCGGAGAAGATGGCGAGGCCCTGGTAGATGCGCGCATCGAGCACGACCCCCATCCAGCCGAATTGCCCCCAGAAGGAGCGGAAGGTGGTGCGCCCGGCCCCCCATAAGAAGGGCAGCAAGCCCTGCTGCGCGATCCAGTCGGCGGCACGCGGTTGTCCGACGACGACAACATCGTGGCGGATAAGGCCCATCACGTCGGGCCAGCCATAGACGACGAGATTGCGCGTCCACCACATCCCGCCGATCAGCAGGCCGGGGATCAGGATGGAGAGCAGTTCGCGCGCCGTCTGGCCGAAGGGTTGCCCCGCGCGGCGGTCGCGCAGATAGACGACCAGCACCGCCAAGATCAGAGCGCCGTAGCCGGTGGTTTTGGTCACAAGCAGCGCGCCGAGGATGCCACCCAGTACCAGGGGCGACGTCTGCCCGCGCAAGTAGCGCAGGGCCAGCCACAGCCAGAGCCAGAGCAGGGCCATCGTCAAGGCGTCGTTGTTGATAGCGGACATCATCGCCACAAACTGGGGGATCAGGGCGACCAGGCCGCCGCCAAGCCAGGCGATGCCGGGATGCGCGGGTTTGTATTCCAACAGGATGAGCATAATCAGCCCGATCCCCACGCTTCCCAGGGCCAACGAGAACATCCGAATCGCCATCACGGAGCCGCCGGAAATCCAGTAAACGGGCGTCGCCAGCAGATAGTAGAGGGGCGGCTGATGTCCCTCGTAGCGCACGGAGTCTATGGGGAGCTCCGGCGGAAATCGCCGCGAGGTAAGCTGCGCGAGATACTCCTGGTCGTAATCCCCGACTTCCAGTACCGGAAACCCTTCGCCGGTGGCGAGCGAGCGGATGTAGTTGTAGTGGGCGGGTTCGTCGGGGGACTGCCATAGCGGGGTATAGAAGACGTAGAGCGTGCCGATGATGAAGAAGGTCAGCAAGATCACGAGGCCGGGCCAATGGCGGGTGAGCCACGAGGTTTCGGGTGAAGTGTCTAATCGCATCACTGGTACTCCAATTGTACGCCTCTGAGGTGTTCTAAGAGCTTCTGCGCCAGGTAGATGATGAGGAAGAAGGGGATGTCGATGAGCAGGGTGCTGCCGCCGAGCAACACCATCCAGCGCGCGGCCATCGTCAGCAGGTGCCCAAATCCGTTGAGCAAGATCGCGCCGCCGCCGGCCAACAAGACGCCCGCGACAATCAGCAGCAGCACGCCCGCCAGCACGGGCCAGGCGTGGACATCGGAGCGGCTAGGGAGCATCGTGTTGCTCACGGCGAAGACGATATAGGCCCAGAGCCAGGCATCGGGCGCGTGGAAGGCGGCGGCCAGGCCCTCCAGCGCCGCGAGCCATTCTCCGGCAGAGAGCGCGGCAACGACGGCGGGCGTGCCAAAGACGACGCTGCCAAGCAGCACGACGGTCAGGCCGCCGAAGACCAGGGGGGCCGCGCCGATCAAGCTGGCGCGCACGAAGTCGGTCTCTTCGACGGGCACGAAGCCGAGTTGGATGCGCTTGCCCACCTTGCGCGGCAGAATGTTAATCCGCCCAATCCGCACGCCCAGGATGGCCGCCACCAGCGCGTGGCTTAACTCGTGCAGCGCCACTCCCGGCAACAGCACGATGGCGTAGAGCCACAGCGCGACTTCCCGGTCTTTGGTGATCAACAACATCACGCCCTGGAGATGACGATGGAGCCAGCGGTCGGCCCATAACAGCAGGGCCAGCACCGCAAAGAAGGCGATCACCATCCACAGCGTTGAATCCATAGCAGTGTTCCTTTCCTAACCTCTCGTGTACCTATTGTACGTCATATCCCAACTATCCCAAATGATACCACAGTTTAACCCAAATTCATAAACGGTTTTCGGCGTGGGGCGTGGGGCGTCAAACGTCATTCCGAGCGTAGTCGAGGAATGACGCCGCCCCACCATCGGGCGAAATCCCAGAGAGAGCAAAATTGTCAAGCTGCATTGGATTTTCTGGCCCGTTGCGGTACAATACCCTTGACGTTTCACGTTTCACGTTTGACTTTCACTTTCACCCACTTTCACAATTTACGGAGGAGAACCATGTCCAGGCCCTATACCCCGCAGGAAATAGAACCCAAGTGGCAAGAAAAATGGGAGGCCGACCAGCTTTATCGGTCGGTGATTGATCCCCAGACGCCAAAATTCTACGCGCTGACGATGCTGCCCTATCCGAGCGGCGACCTGCACATCGGTCACTGGTACGCGATGACGCCCAGTGACGTGCGCGCGCGCTTCAAGCGGATGCAGGGCTACAACGTGCTCTTCCCGATGGGCTTCGACGCCTTCGGCCTGCCCGCCGAGAACGCCGCCATCCAGCGCGGCATTCATCCCAAGACCTGGACGCTCGCCAACGTCGAGACTATGCGCCGCCAGATGCGCTCAATGGGCACGATGTTCGACTGGGAGCGTGAGGCGGTCTCGTGCCTGCCCGGTTACTACCGCTGGAGCGAGTGGTTCTTCCTCAAGTTCTACGAGATGGGCTTGGCCTACCGCAAGAAGTCGCCGGTGGATTATTGCCCCGCCTGCAAGACCACGCTCGCCCGCGAGCAAGTGGTCGGCGAGGAGCGCATCTGCGAGCGCTGCGGCACGGCAGTGGTCAAGAAAGACCTGGAGCAATGGTTCTGGCGCATCACCAAGTACGCCGACGAACTGCTCGACTTCTCCAAAATCG
>SLSP01000424.1 GCA_007130345.1 Thermoflexales bacterium | reverse complement strand
GGATCGTCAGATCCGCGACTACGCGGCGAACCGGGGAACTGACGTTCCCCTTGGAGCAAATTCAACTGGGGAGTTATTTATGCCGCGCTGTACTAGACCAGTAGTGTTCGCTTGAGCCGTCCCCGAGACGGGGACTTCGAGCTATTTTTGAGCGGGTTGCTCACAAAACTGAAGTGTTACGAAAATTGATGCAGAACAAGCCCCACCGGAGGCGGGGCTTGTTGGTATTCAAAGTTATCCGTGACGCTACTGAAAGAACCCTAAAAATCCGATTTTTTATGAACTTGATACTGGCTGTAGATTTTTCGCGTGCGAATTTCACAGGTAGTAGTCGCGTGTGGAAAAATCGGATTTTTGAGCTTTTTCAGGGGACTCATCCGTCGGGAATGGTCAAACCAGCTCTGGATGCACCCCGGCCATCAGCAGGCCCAACTGCTCGCGGGTGGCGACGGCGGCATCGACTTCGCCGATGATCTCGCCTTTGTACATCACCAGGATACGGTCGGAGAGAGCCATGATCTCGTCCAGTTCGGCGGAGACCAGCAGCACGGCGACGCCCTGGTCGCGCTGCGCCACGATTTGGCTGTGGATGAACTCGATGGAGCCGACATCGACGCCGCGCGTGGGTTGCGCGGCGAGCAGGAACTTCAACTCGCGCCCCAACTCGCGCGCCACCACCATCTTTTGCTGGTTGCCGCCGGAGAGGCTGCCGCCGGCGGTATGGATGTCGGGCGTGCGCACGTCGAAGGCTTGGATGAGGTGCGCGGCTTTTTCGGCGATGGCCTTGTAGTCGCGGATGAAGCCCCGCGCGTAGGGCGGCTTGTAGTATTGATTGAGCACCAGGTTTTCGCTGATGGGATCCACGGACACCATGCCGTGCTTGTGGCGATTTTCTGGGATGTGGCCCGATCCCCGCTCGGTGAAGTGGCGCGGACGGGCCAGGGAGAGGTCCGTCCCGCCTATGGCGATGGTGCCGGCCTCCGGCTGCCGCAATCCAGTCAACGCTTCCACCAATTCCGTCTGCCCGTTGCCCTGGACGCCGGCCACGCCGACGATCTCGCCGGCGCGCACGTGCATACTCAGCCCGTTGACCGCGTCGCGTCCCCGGTCGTCCAACACATGCAGCCGGTTCACTTCTAGCACCTTCTGGTGCGGCTCCGCCGGCTCTTTGGGCACCTGGAGGATGACTTCGCGCCCGACCATCAACGAGGCCAGCGAGGCTTGCGTGGAGTCTTCCGGTAGGGCGCTACCGACCACCTTCCCCTGGCGCATCACAACGACGCGATGGGCCACCGTCAGCACTTCTTTGAGCTTGTGGGTGATGAAGATGATGGAATGGCCTCTCGCCACCAGATCGCGCATCACCCGAAAGAGGTCTTCGATCTCTTGGGGCGTGAGCACGGCGGTTGGCTCGTCCAGGATCAGGATGTTGGCGTCGCGGTAGAGCGCTTTGAGGATTTCGACGCGCTGCTGGACGCCCACCGGGAGTTTTTCGATCACCTCGTCGGGATCGAC
This sequence comes from Thermoflexales bacterium, assembly GCA_007130345.1. Lineage (GTDB taxonomy): Bacteria > Chloroflexota > Anaerolineae > B4-G1 > SLSP01 > SLSP01. The sequence goes on along the minus strand of SLSP01000424.1, from coordinate 7,500 downwards.
GTGCAGGCCGTGCTGGCGCGAGAGTTCCATCACACGCTTCCGGGCCGTCTGATCGTCCAGAAGCACGCCTTCGCGGGACATCATTTCCGCGCCGAGCATGATATTCTCGGTGACGGTCATCGGTTCGACGAGCTGGAAGTGCTGATGCACCATCCCCACGCCGTGATCGATGGCGTCGCGGGGGCTGTCCAACCGCACCGGCTTCCCGTTCAGCAGCACTTCGCCCTCATCCTGGTGATAGAGGCCATAGATAATGTTCATCAAGGTGCTTTTGCCCGCGCCGTTTTCGCCGAGCAGGGCCAAAATCTCGCCCTTGCGCAGGGTGAGGCTGACCTGATCGTTGGCGACGACGCCGGGGAATCGCTTGGTTACATTGCGAGTTTCGAGAACGATTTCTTGTTCCATGGCCTTACTCCGATTCGTAGACTTTGCCGATGGCTGCGGGCGGGCGCGTGCGGCCCACAATCCCGGCGACCACGACGATGGTCACGACATAGGGCAACATACTGATAAAGTGCCGGGGGATGTCCACAATCCCGGCCAACAACAACTCATTTTGCAGCGCTTGTGTGTAGCCGAACAGGATAGACGCACCGAAGGCTCCCACCGGCGTCCAGTTGCCGAAAATCATCGCCGCCAGCGCGATAAAGCCGCGCCCGGCGGTCATCCCTTCCTTGAATTGCCCCACCGCTTCCAGCACCAGGAAGGCCCCGGCCAGCCCGGCCACCATCCCCCCTAGCACGGTGTTGACGTAGCGCACGCGGTTCACGTTGATGCCGACGGTATCCGCCGCGCGGGGGTGCTCCCCGACCGCGCGCGTGCGCAATCCCCACCGGCTGTGGAAGAGCATCACATGGAGGAAGATCACCAACAGCAGCGCGATGTAGGTGATCAGGCCGTTGGAGAAGAGGACGCGCCCTAGTACCGGGATGCTGGAGAGCAGCGGGATTTCGATGGTGCCGAATTTGCCGACGCTCATCCAGTTCGGGTTGAAGAAGTACGAGCTTAACCCGGCGGCCAGCATGATGATCACGGTGCCGCCGATAATCTGGTCAACTTTGTAGCGGATGCTGAGGAGCGCGTGGATGTAGGCCATCAGCCCGCCGAGCAGCAGCGCGGTCAAGGTGGAGAGGAACAGGCTCAAGCCGAGCGGCATCGCGTTGGTTTGCACCTTTACCGCGAACGCGCCAAAAGCCCCGGCCAGCATCATCCCCTCGATGCCGATGTTGATGATGCCGGAGCGCTCGCACAAGATGCCGCTCATCGCGCCGAGCATCAGCGGCACCGCCGCGCGCAGGGTGAAGTTGAGCGCGCTTACGCCGACGAAGACGCGCAAGGGCACCGTCCCCATATCGGTTTGGTCTACGATCACGGCCAGCAAGAACAGCAGGAAGGTGAAGATCACGCTCCCGCGCGAAAGAAACTTGGTCACTTTTTGCCATGTGTACATGATTGGACTCCTTAGCCCCAGCCCAAACGCCGGACCCGGCCTTTACCTTTTTCGGGCAGGCGATAGAGTGAGCGGATGATGCTCGGGGCCGCGACGAAGGCCAGCACCAGGGCTTGTACGACCTGGATGATCTCGCGCGAGACGCCGGAATCGAATTGCATCTTGGCCGCGCCGGCGTCCAACGCCCCCATCAGGAACGATGAGATGACCACGCCGAGCGGGTGGAGTTGTCCGAGCATCGCGATGGTGATCCCCTCAAAGCCGGCCCCGCCGGTAAATTCCGGCGCGAACTTGTAATTGAGGCCCAGGGTTTCGACCGCGCCGGCCAGCCCGGCCAGTCCGCCGGCTACAGCCATCGAGAGGACAATCGTGCGTCCCACGCGCATCCCGGCGTAATCTGCCGCGTGGGGATTCTTGCCCGCCGTGCGAATCTCGAAGCCCCAGGTGGTCTTCTGCAAGAGCCACCATATCAGCAACGCCACGAGCAGCGCGATGATGATGCCCCAATGCACGCGATCCAGTATCCCCGGAAGTATTCTTGGAATCCGCGCGCTGTCGTAGACGTGGCGCGTCTCGGAGATCGCGCGCGCCGCCGCGACCGGGTCGGAGAGCGGGCCGGGACGCTGGCCGCCGGTTCCGCCGGCAAATACCGTCCACGCGGCGAAGAGTGACGCAACGTAGTTGAGCATGATCGTGGTGATCACCTCGTGCGCGCCGCGCCATACCTTGAGCCAGCCCGCGATGGCACCCCACAGCGCGCCGCCCAGGATGCCCGCCAGCAACGCTAACGGCAGGTGAATGATGCCCGGAAGTCCTTCGAAGTTGATGCCCACCGCTACCGAGCAGATCGTGCCGATCATAAACTGGCCTGAAGCACCGATATTGAACAAGCCCGCCTTGAAGGCAAAAGCTACTGATAATCCGGTAAAAATGAACGGGGTGGCCCTGCGCAACGTGCGCGAAAGCGCGCCCAGGTCGCCAAGTGCGCCTTGTAACAGTCCCCAGTAGGCCACCAACGGGTTATCACCCGATAACAACATCACCACCGCGCCGGTCAAAAAGGCCGTTAAGACAGCCAAGAGCGGGATTTGTAACGTTTGCCACGCGGTTTTGAAGAGAGATTCCTCTGTAGTGGTTGATTCTTCCATAAAGTCTGACTCCTTACCCTGATGGTCTGAGAAGTTGCGCCTCTGGTCAGGCTTGCCGATGGATAAAAAAAGCCCTCGTGACAGATCAGTCTTTGTTTATGAGCGCGCTCCAAGCCCCCGTCCCCGGGGGCGGTTGAGCGCGTGGCTCCCAAAACTGAAAGGTTACAACTTCCGAAGGCTTTTTGATGCGTGAGGCGTGATGGTGGTTGCCCACCATCACGCCTCGCTTAACGTTGCTTACTGCCCGTACCCTGTAGAAATCGCGCCGGATTCCAGACCCTCGCGGATGCTGACCAACTCATCCTGGAGCGCCTGCGGAATCTGCGGGGCGAAGTCGTGGAAGGGGGCCAGGCCCGCGTCGCCGAAGTAGTTGCCGCCGGGGAAGGTGCCCGCAGCTGCCATCTGAATCAAGTCCGAGACTGCGGGCGTGATCAGCTTCATCGCGCTGGAGACCAGACACGGGCGCGCGCCGGGGACGGTGTGCCATTGATCGCTGTCCACGCCGATGCAGTAGAGGCCCTCGCGGGTCGCCGTCTCTTCGAGCGCGCCGTTGCCGGTCACGCCACCGGCGCCGAAGATCACGTCTGCGCCCTGGTCAATCGCCTGGGCCGCGGTGGCCGCGCCCCATTCGGGGTCGGTGAACGCCTGGCCGATGTCGCCAGGGTGATAGGTGGAGATGATGTTGATGTTGGGGTTGACTGCGCGCGCGCCGGCCTCGTACCCTTCCTTGAAGGCCACCACCGGCGGCACCAAGTCCGTACCGAAGACGCCGGCAATTGTGCCGCTCTCGGTCAGGTTGGCCGCCAGCACGCCGGCCAGGTAGCCAGCGCGATCCTCGTAGAAGATCAAGCCCGCGACGTTGGGCACCACCTCGCCCTGGAACTGGTCAACGCCGATGAACTTGATATCGGGGTTTTCCTGTGCCATGCGGATGGTCACATCGCCGAGCGCGAAGCCCACGGTGACGATCACATCGTACCCTTCCTGAATGAACTGGCGGATGTTATCCTCGTAATCCGTGGCATCCATCGTCTCGATGTAGCGGATGTCCGTAGGCATATCGAGCGCCTCGGCGGCGGCTTCGACGCCTTCCCAGGCCGATTGGTTGAAGCTGCGGTCGTTGACGCGCCCTACATCCGTCACCAACCCGATCTTGAACGTGTCATCATCTGCCGCGCCACCGCAGGCACTCAGCAGCAGGCTCAACAACAGGACGACAGACACTAACCCTATAGTATACTTACGCATTGGAAACTCCTCCTTCGTTATCTTAGATTGAAATGAACGGGCCAATTCGAGATACCTAGCGACTCAAAGTCTAATCGCATCACCTCCTTTTGTCGCCCAGATCAACCGACCGGGGCATGAATTAGCGTTTTGGGATCCGTTGTCCGCAGGATAACCGCGACAACGGCACACAACAATCCAATGGTGATACCGATAATTGTAGCGTTCATCTGCATCGTGGGCAACAACACCCAGATAGACCAGTTCATCGCGGTGTGTAGAAGCAGCGCGGCCAAGACGCTGCCACCGGTGTTGTTGTGAATCCAGGTGAACACAATCGTCATCAACGTGATTTCTATGCCGAGCAGGCCAAACAGCCACAAACTGCCCGTCATAAACCGACCGGGAATGAACACAACGGGAAGGTGCCACAGCCACCAGACGATCCCCAGGATGATGCTGGACGGGATCGCGGTATAGCGCTCTTGCAAGCGCGGCAAGGCATAGCCGCGCCAGCCAAACTCCTCTTGGAGTGGGCCGGCGGTCAGGAGGATGACGAAGAACGAGATAATCATCATAGGGGGATCCGAGACTATGGCGAGGTCTAACGCCGTCGCGCCCAGTAGCACGGACAGGAGCGTCGCCCCTATAAAAATCACCGGCGGCATTACCAGAATCGGCAGCAACCAGATTTTGCGGAAGCGCAGATCGACGCCGGAGCGCAGTAGCTTTTTGACGCCGGGCCAACCGGCCTGGACAAATACGAACATGAACGCCGCGAGCGTCGGGCCGAACGCGGCTGGATTGAGCGGACTGTTCAAGAAATCGACGAGACCGGGCGGTAAAGTCATCCCGCGCTCTATCAGAATAATCGGAATCCAGAACACCCACGAAAACCCGTAAGCCACCAGAATAAACGACCAGGGGAAGCTATGTGCGTCGCGTTCCATTCTCGCCTCCTTGCTCACGGATTATCCTACTATACAAAGGCGCAAATGCAAACAGCCGCTTGAGATGCTCAGAGACTTCAAGCTGCCTCGGCCTCATGCTCCGAGACGGTAAACACAAGCGCGCGATCTTGGAGTGCCACCATCAGATTGGTATGGGTTCCGAACGCGCCTTGCAGAATTTGCACGCTCAAGGGGCTTTCCAGGTAACGCTGAATGGCGCGGCGCAGCGGACGCGCTCCGAATTGGGGATCGTACCCCTGTTCTGCCAACCAGCGCTTGGCCTCCGCCGAAAGGGACACGCTCAACCCGTAGTCCTGGAGGCGCTCTAAGACCTCGCCCATCTGCAAATCGACGATCTGCACCACGTCATCAATGGTGAGCTTCTCGAAGATGATGATCTCATCCACGCGATTGATGAACTCCGGGCGGAAGGTCTCCTTGAGCGCGGAAAGCGTCCGCCGCCGGGTCTCCTCTTCGCGGTCATCGTCGTTGCGGGCGAAGCCCAGGGCACCCCCGCGCGTGTACTGCGTCCCCACGTTGGAGGTCATAATCACGACGGTGTTGCGGAAATCGACCGCGCGCCCCTGCCCGTCGGTGAGCCGCCCCTCGTCCATAATCTGCAACAGCGCGTTCCAGACGTCCTGGTGCGCCTTCTCGATCTCGTCGAAGAGCACCACCTGATAGGGCCGCCGCCGCACCGATTCGGTCAACTGCCCGCCCTGGTCATAGCCCACATAGCCGGGAGGCGCGCCGAACAGCCGCGAGATGGTGTGCGCCTCGCGGTATTCGCTCATATCCACGCGCAGCAGCGCGTCCTCATCATCGAAGAGGAATTCGGCCAGCGCGCGCGCGGTCTCGGTCTTGCCCACGCCCGATGGCCCCAGGAAGAAGAAGCTGCCGATGGGCCGCCGGGGGTCTTTGAGGCCCGCTCGCGCCCGGCGGACGGCGTCGGCGATGGCGTGAATAGCCGCGTTCTGCCCCATGATGCGCTGCTGTAACGCCTCTTCCATCCGCAAGAGCTTCTCGGCCTCGTTCTCCAACACCTGATACACGGGGATGCCCGTCCAGGTGGACACCACATCCGCGATGTTCTCCGGCTCGACGATCTCGTCCAGTTGATGATGGCCGAGCCACTCCTCCCGCTTCTTGGTGAAGACCTGCTCCAGCCGCATCCGCTGCGTCTTGACCTCGGCGGCGCGCTCGTATTCGCGGAGGTTGCCCGCCGACTCCTCCTCCGCGTGCAGGCGATGGATTTCCGCCTCCATCCGCTTGAGGTCGGGGGGGAGCGTGTAGAGCGCGACGCGCAACTTGGCCGCCGCCTCGTCCATCACGTCGATGGCCTTGTCGGGCAACTGCCGGTCGGTCACATAGCGATGGGCCAGATTGGCCGCAGCTACCAGGGCTTCGTCGGAGATGCGCACTTTGTGATGAGCCTCGTAGCGGTCGCGCACGCCTTTGAGCATCGTGATGGTATCTTCGACCGTCGGCTCCTCCACGAAGACCGGCGCGAAGCGGCGTTCCAGCGCGCCGTCCTTTTCGATGTACTGGCGATACTCGTCCAGCGTCGTCGCGCCGATGCACTGCAATTCGCCGCGCGCCAACGCCGGCTTGATCATATTGGAGGCATCCAGCGCGCCCATCGCGTTCCCGGCCCCCACCACCGTGTGCAACTCGTCGATGAACAGGATGTTCTCGCCCTCGGAGCGCTGCACTTCTTCCAGGATGGCCTTCAGCCGCTCCTCGAACTCGCCCCGGAAGCGCGTCCCGGCTACCAGCGATCCCATATCCAACAGCACCAGCCGCTTGCCCTTGAGGATTTCGGGCACGTCATCGCCAGCGATTTTCTGCGCCAGTCCTTCGACGATGGCCGTCTTGCCCACGCCCGGTTCCCCGATGAGGACGGGGTTGTTCTTGGTGCGGCGCACCAGGAGTTGGATCACGCGCTGAATCTCGCTATCCCGCCCGATGACAGGGTCGAGCTTCTGCTCCCGCGCCATCTGCGTCAGATCGCGGCTAAAGCGATCTAACACGCGAAACTGAGAATCGGCCTGCTTGCTGGTGACGCGCTGTCCGCCGCGCATCTGGTTGATCTGCTCCAGCACGCGATCCGGCTTGATGTTGTGCTCGGCCAGTAACTTCGCCACCGGGGTATTGCGCTCGTAGGTGATGGCGAGGAAGAGGTGCTCGGTGGAGATATACTCATCTTTCAGCTTGGTCGCCTCTTCCTGGCTGATGTCGAGGACGCGCTTGACGCGCGGCGTGATGAACACCTGCTGCCCGCCCCCGGCCCCGTAGATATTGGGACGCGAATTGCGGCGCAGCATCTCGTCCAGGGCCTCGACAATTTGCGAGGGGTTGGCGTCCAATTCCATGAGCAGCGCGGAAACCGCGCCTTGCTCCTGTTGAATCAGCGAGAGCAGCAAGTGTTCGATGTCCACCTGGCTGTGCCCGTAACGGGTCATCAGCTCCACCGCGCGTTGCGCGGCCTCTTGCGCTCGCTCTGTAAAACGGTCAAAACGCATCATAGGGTTTACCCTCCATAACCATCATTATATCACAAGGGCTGGTTGACTGACAAAAATCAGGCGAAAAGGTTAGAATTAACGCAATACCGCAAAAGTCACCCTGTTTGGGACACGGATGAACACAGATTTCACGGATAAAACCCAAAAAATCCGTGTTTTTCCGTGTAAATCCGTGTCCTTGCTTGAAATCAACCGGGGGC
>SLSP01000465.1 GCA_007130345.1 Thermoflexales bacterium | reverse complement strand
GAACCCGTCCGCAAGAGAAACTCGAAGAAAGAACTGTACGAATTTGCGGTAAGTGGCCGAATGTCATCGGCCAAATCATAACCGCGAGGCGTCCCTATGAGCTTACGGCTCATCACCGACCGAACATGTAGCGCAAACTTCAGTTTATGGCAATAAATAGCAGGCTTCAGCTTGCCCTACATTTTGCCATTTGCCATTTGCTTGAGGAGGATTAATGGCCGAACACAACCTTTTAGAAGAAGTCCAGCACGCTTTTGAAGCCCGCTTCCAGGCGCAGCCCGATGTGGTGGTGCGCGCGCCGGGGCGCGTCAATCTTATCGGGGAGCATACCGACTACAACGACGGCTTTGTGCTGCCGGTGGCGGTGGATCGCGCGGCGTGGGTGGCGGCGCGGGCCATCGACGATCCCTGGGCCACCATCCGCGCGGTGGATATGCGCAACGAAGAGGCCATCTTCACGGTGGCGAGCGTCCCGGCTTCGGTGGGGGGCTGGGCCGATTACCCGAAGGCCCTCGTCTGGGCGTTCCTGGAACGCGGCCTGCATCCGGTGGGACTGGAGGCGGTGCTGACCTCGAATGTGCCGGTGGGCGCGGGGATGTCGTCATCCGCCGCGCTGGAGTTGGCGTTTGCCGAGGCCTGGGCCGCGTTGAGCGGGTTCGAGATCGAACCGCGCGAGCTGGCCGTGCTCTGCCAACAGGCCGAAAACGAGTACGTGGGCGTCAACTGCGGCATTATGGATCAGATGATCAGCGCGTGCGGCAAGGCCGGGCACGCGCTGATGATGGACACCCGCGACCTGAAGCATCGCTACGTCCCCATCCCGGAGGGGCTGGCGTTGGTGGTGGCCGATAGCCAGGTGCGCCGGTCGCTGTCTAACTCGGCGTATAACGCGCGCCGGGGCGAGTGCGAGCAGGCCGTCAGCTTGCTCAAGCAGCACAAGCCCGACATCGCCAGCTTGCGCGATGTCACCTTCCAGGATTTGCAGCGGTACGGGAAGCATCTGCCGGAGACCCTCCTCCGCCGGGCGCGGCACGTGGTCACGGAAAACCAGCGCGTGCTGCACGTGGCGAAGGCCCTCTACAAGAAGAACCTGGACGAAGTCGGCGTGCTGCTGGTGGACGGCCATCGCAGCCTGCGCGACGACTATGAGGTAAGTCTCCCGCAGTTGGATGTGCTGGTGGAGGCTGCCATCGAGGTCGAGGGGTGCTACGGCGCGCGGCTCACCGGCGCGGGCTTTGGCGGGTGCGTCATCGCGCTGGTCGCGGAGGACGCCACGGATGACGTGATCGCGCATATCTGTGAGGTCTACGACGACCGCTTCGGCAACCGTCCGCCCGTCTACGTCACTCATCCCGCCGATGGGGTCAGCCGGGAGGGATAGCGCGAGACCTGGCACCCGTCGGCCTGGCATCACGCGCCATTTAAGGAGGTGATTATCAGCTAAAAATAACCCTATGACCACTATGTTGGAGTAACTTTTGACTTCAATCTCATTTAAGGAGGCCAATGATGGAGAAACACTTATATTTGTCGCTGATTCCCGAGGCGCTGATCGCCTCTATGTTGACGCCAAAGGAGTTCGGGGTCTATTATGCCGTCGGCAGCCAGAAGAAGTCGCGCGGGCAGGCGATTTTCTTCGAGCTAGACCCCGCGTATCGGCATCCCGATTTGCTCATCGAAGAGGGGTTCGAACGCTGCGTGCCGCATCCCGATGGCAGCCCCAAGCACTCGATTTACATTACGGTGTACCGCGCGTTTGAGCGCATCGCGCTGGAAGCCATCCGTAAGTTGTATCTGGTGACGCAGGATGGCCGCGTGCTGGATTTGGAGGGCACCGAGGACATCCCCGCTATGGCGGATGACCTGTATATGTATCAGGAAATCGCGCCGGTCACGCCGCTGGTGGTGAGCACGCTAGACCCCACGGCGTTTTACAACCTGATTGTTAACAATCCGGCGTCTTTGCTGACAGTCCCGGCGATCTGTTTCGCGGATTTGCGGCTCGGCGAGTTGGCGCATGATCCGGAGCGTGGGAGCGTGGGGGATTTGCCCTATACCAACATCGATCACCTGCGGCAATGTCTGGCTGATCTCAAGACCAAAACCGTTCATACCAAGATGGTAGATCGGCTCAGTTCCCCGGCGTTCCCTTACCGGATGCTCAAAAGTGGCGTGTATGTCGGCAATCGGGAAAAGTTTATGTTCTTTGCACTACCCTCTCAAGATGCGTTGCGCAATGAGCACTACCGCTGGTGGCGTTCGGCGGAGATGTAAGATTTGAAGTGGCTATCTGAAAATCCTTCGCGCCCCATCACGGGGTTGGGGCGGATTTTCGGATAGGGTTTAATCTTTTTTAGCCCAAGGAGAGACTCTCATGACTCAAGAAACGTTAAGTAAAGTGATTTGGGGTGGTATAGCGTTGCTTTTCGGTGCCGCTACGATATTTGCTGATAGACTGGGCCTGGCGGAGAAGCGCTGGATGGTCGTGGCCGCGTCGATGTTGGTGCTGGCCTACGCGGGTTGGCAGACGCGCGCCCTGTTAAGTCTGGACGCCGGCACAGAAAGGATGCATGAACTGGCGCAGTATATCCGCGAGGGCGCGCAGACGTTCCTGCGCCGCGAGTATCAAGTGCTCGCCATCTTCGCGGGCGTCATCGCGCTGTTGCTCGCGGTGGCTATCGAACCGCGCCCCTGGGTGGCGGTGGGATACCTGCTCGGCACGGGCGTCTCGGCCCTGGCAAGCTGGATCGGGATGAGCGTGGCGGTGCGCTCCAACACGCGCACGGCCAACGCGGCCCGGAACAGTTGGGCGGAGGCCCTGGGCGTCGCTTTTGCCAGCGGCACGATTATGGGCTTCGCCATCGTGGGCCTGGGGATGCTCACGCTCACCCTGATGACGATGATCTTCACCGATGCCTACGTCTGGCTTGGCTTCGTCTTCGGCGCGACCTCGGTGGCGCTGTTCCTGCGCGTGGGCGGGGGCATCTTCACCAAAAGCGCGGACGTGGGAGCCGATCTGGTCGGCAAAGTCGAGATCGGCATTCCAGAGGATGACCCGCGCAATCCGGCGGTGATCGCGGATAACGTGGGCGACAACGTGGGCGACATCGCCGGGATGGGGTCAGACCTGTACGAGAGCTATGTCTCCGCGCTGGTGGCCGCGATGGTGCTAGGGTTGTCCACGTATGCGGCCCTCGGAGAGACGGGAGCCATCGTGCCGCTGTTGCTCGGCGCGGTGGGGCTGATCTCCTCGCTCATCGGCGCGCTGTTCGTGAGCGCGCCAAAAGGCGACGAAACTTCGTTTGAAGAGCAGGTGCAGAAAGTCCATCAGACGATGAACCGGGGCGTGTACATCAGCAACGCCGTCTTCTTGGTGGCCGCTTACTTGCTGTTGGCGAACTTCTTAGAGCAGGATGTCATAGCGGTGTTCCTGTGCGTGCTGAGTGGGCTGGCGACTGGCTTTATCATCGGGCCGATCACCGAATACTACACGTCGGAACACAAACCCGTCATCGGGATGGCGGAATCGGCCCAGAGCGGGCCGGCGATCCTGATCATTGACGGGCTGGCCGTCGGCAAGATGAGCACCGTCATCCCCATCTTCGTGATCGCAGTGGCGACGGTGGTAGCGTTCAAATTCGCCGGGCTGTTCGGCATTGCCATCGCCTCGGTGGGGATGATGGCGAATCTGGGGATGTTGCTCTCGATGGATTGCTACGGCCCCATCACGGATAACGCCGCCGGGATCGCGGAGATGGCGGAGTTGGATTTGGTGGTGCGCGAGCGCTGCGAGATGCTCGACACCGTCGGCAACTCGACCGCCGCGCTGGCGAAGGGCTTTGCGATTGCCTCCGCCGCGCTGGCCGCGCTGGCCTGGCTGGCGACCTACTTCGACACGGCTAACATCGCCGTCGCCAGCATCACCGATCCGCAGGTCATCGCCGGGCTGTTCATCGGCGCGATGATGGTCTACCTCTTCTCCGCGCTGACGATGAAGGGCGTGGGCGAGGGCGCCTTCGCTACCGTCGAGGAAGTGCGCCGCCAATTCCGGGAGATCCCCGGTCTGCTGGCCGGCACCGCGATCCCCGATTACGCGCGCTGTGTGGACATCGCCACCATCCACGCGCTGCACTCGATGCTGCTGCCGGGCATCCTCACCATCCTCATCCCCCTGGCGGTCGGGCTGCTCCTTAACCCGGAGGCCGTGGCCGGCTTGCTGGCCGGTTCGTTGCTGGTGGGCCTGCCCCTGGCGATCATGATGGCGAACTCCGGCGGCGCGTGGGACAACGCCAAGAAGTACATCGAAGCCGGGAACTTCGGCGGGAAGGGCAGCGACGCGCACAAGGCCAGCGTCGTCGGCGACACGGTCGGCGATCCGCTCAAGGACACCGTCGGCCCGTCCCTCGATATCCTGATCAAGCTGGTGGGGAAGATGGCCGTTATCTTCGCGCCGATCTTCACCTGGATTGTCTGGAATATCTAGTACAGCGCGACGGGAGTTCCTCCTCAGTTAGCCTCGCTCAGAGCGGATCGTCAGATCCGCGACTATACGCCGTAACGGGGAACTGACGTTCTTCTCGGAGTATATTCAACTGGGGAGTTTTAGCGCTCGAAGCCCGCGTCCCCGAGACGGGGACTTGGAGCTGTTTTCATCGCCGAGTCCTCGTCTTGAGGACTCGGCCATGTCTCATTGGTGGGCGGCAGTTATCGAGACCGCGAACTGCTGCACTTGACTTTTTTCCATGTATGAGTAGGCTAACAGAACTGCTAAGTGCCGGATACGTCTCGACGCAGGCCCTAACGTTGTGCCGGGTGCATTTCCCCAGAGTTGAGAGAGTGCCTCAAACGTGTGCGGTAACTGGACAACCTGATGTTTCTATCCTGATGACAAGTACACAACATCTTAAAAGGAGCTAACCATGGAGATTGGTATTCCCAAAGAAAAGTATCCGGGTGAGGAGCGCGTGGGGCTGACGCCCGCCGGTGTGGGGCTGTTGACTAAAGCCGGTCACAAGTGCTTCTTCGAGAGCGGCGCCGGAGAGGGCGCGGGTTTCGATGATTACGATTACGAGCGGATGGGCGCGACCCTGGTCTTTGATCCCCAGGAACTCTACACGCGCAGTTCGCTAATCGTCAAGGTGCTGCGTCCTACCCGCGATGAGATCGCGTGGATGTCGGGTGGGCAGACGCTGATGTGTTTCTTGGGGCTGATGGCCGTGCCCGAAGATGAGGTCAATCTGCTCAAGGAGCATAAGGCCACCGTGGTGGCTTATGAAATGATCTCGCCGGGTAAGCACGATTACCCCATCCTCAAAACTATGAGCGAGGTCGCCGGGCGGATGGCGCCCTATATCGCCGGTAATATGCTGATGCGCACGCATGGCGGACGCGGCGTGTTGCTCAACGGCGTGCCCGGCGTTTCTGCCGGCGAGGTGGTGATCCTGGGCGGCGGTATGCTCGGCATCAACGCGGCCCGCGCGTTCCTGGGTCTCGGCGTGAAGGTCTTCATCCTCAGCCGTTCCCTCAACCGCCTGCGCTACCTCGACGAGTACTTCCAGGGGCGGATTACCACGATGATTGACCACGATTTCAACGTGGCGTACACCACCCGTTTCGCTGATGTGGTCATCGGCGCGATCCGTGATCCCGGCAAGCGCACGCCGGTGCTGATCACGCGCGAGATGTTGCGCACGATGCGCAAAGGCTCGCTCATCATCGACTTCGCCATTGACCACGGGGGATGCGCTGAGACCAGCCGCCCCACCACGCTTGACAATCCCGTGTACGTGGAGGAGGATGTTTTGCATTACTGTGTGCCCAACGTGCCGGGGGCCGTGCCGCGCACCTCGACCCATGCCTTCAATAACGCGGCCTGGGCCTACATCAAGAAGGTCACGGATATGGGGCCGGCCACCGCCTTCGCGCAGAGCGAAGCCCTGCAGAAAGGTGTGGTGCTTCGCAACGGCGAAATCGTCGAAGAGAACATCCCCACCGGTTATACTATTTCATAATGCGTTGGCAAGCGCACTATCAGAATAAGCTCGTCACCGCCGAACGCGCCATTGCCGCGACGGTCAAGTCCGGTCAGCGCGTCTTCCTCACTGGCAACTGTAGCGTGCCGCGCGCGCTGGTCGATGCACTGATCTCGCGCGCGCCGCAGTTGGCGGATGTGGAACTGGCGCAGGTGCTCACCGTCGGCCCGGCCACTTGGGCCGCGCCAGAACTGGCCGGGCACCTGCGCTCCAATGTGATGTTCATCGGCGGCAACATCCGTCAGGCGATCTGGGAGCAGCGCGCCGACTATACGCCCGTGCTGCTCTCGGAGTACCCCACCATCTTCCGGCGCGGGGGCCTGCCCATCGACGTGGCGCTGGTTCACCTCTCGCCGCCCGACGAGCACGGCTTCTGCTCCTTCGGCATAGAAACGGGGCTGACCAAGACCCCCGCCGAGTCTGCCGGCTGCATCGTCGCGCAGATCAACCCGCAGATGCCCCACATCCCCGGCGACACCTTCATCCACGTGGATGACCTGGACTACATCGTGGAAGCGGATATGCCGCTGGAAGCCTTCGAGATGACCCGCGCCGACGATCCCGTGGTCGAGGCCATCTCCCGTCACATCGCCGCGCTGGTTCCTGACGGAGCCACGCTCCAGATGGGGATTGGGGCCGTGCCCGACGCGGTGTTGAGCTTCTTGGAGGACAAGCAAGACCTCGGCGTCCACACGGAACTCTTCTCCGACAACGTGATGCGCCTGGTCGAGAAGGGCGTCATCACCGGGGCGTGCAAGACGCTGCATCCCGGCAAGATCACGGCGGGCTTCGTGCTCGGCTCGCGGGAACTGTACCGCTGGCTCGATCACAACCCGCTGGTCGAATTGCACCGCACGGAATACGTCAACGATCCGTGCGTCATCGGCCAGAACTACCGCCAGGTCGCCATCAACGGTGCGATAGAAGTAGACCTGACCGGGCAGGTGTGCGCCGACAGCCTCGGCCCCAAGCTCTACAGCGGCGTCGGCGGGCAGATGGACTTCATCTACGGAGCGTCGCGCTCCGAGGGCGGCGTGCCTATTATCGCCTTGCCGAGCACAGCGCGGGGCGGCGAGACGAGCCGCATCGTGCCCATGCTCAAAGAAGGCGCGGGCGTTGTCACCACGCGCAACCACGTCCACTGGATCGTCACCGAGCACGGCGCGGCAGACCTCTACGGCAAGAGCCTCCGCCAGCGGGCGCAGGCCCTCATCGGCATCGCCGCACCGCAATTCCGCGAGGAATTGACGCGGCAGGCGCGCGAATTGGGGTATCTGTAAAAACTATGCTCACCTGGATTGAGATTGACGGTTTCAAGAGCTTCCGCAACTTCAAATCGCCGTTGGCACCGTTTCAAGTTATCATTGGTGCCAACGGCGTGGGCAAAAGCAACCTCTTCGACGCGCTGCACTTGTTGGCGAAATTGGCCGAGACGGATTTACGCTCGGCTTTGCTGGATGTGCGCGGCAATGCCGGCGAACTGTTCACGGTCGGGCCAACGGGTGAACCTGTGCCGATGATGCGCTTTGCAGTGGAGTTGATGGTGGATCGCCATGTCCGCGATGGGTGGGGCAATGCTGCCGCCTTGAAATACACACGGATGCGTTATGAACTGGAAATTAAGCAGAGATTGGATACGCAAGGTTTGGAGCCTCCTTACGTCACGCATGAATCTCTTAAACCCATCCAGCACGAGGACGATGTCTGGTTGCACAATCTGGGCTTAGATCTTGAACTCTGGATTCCACCTCCACAAACAGCGCGAGAAACGCCCTTTATCTCCACGGAGAGTGCAGCGGATAACGTTGAAATTCACCTGCATCAAGATGGCAATAGCCAATCCAAAGTCACCATTGCCAAAAACGCGGAGCGCACCGTTCTGAGCGGCGTACTCAACACGGAATTTCCCCACGCTTTCGCTGCCCGCGAAGAAATGTGCGCCTGGCGGCGGCTCCAACTCAACCCGGTGGTTCTACGCGAATCCAATCATTTCCTGGATTCCACACATCTGTCTAGTGAGGGGAAGTTCCTCGCACGGACATTGGCGCGGCTCGATGCTGAAGATGAAGGTGTGCTTACAGACATCTCGGCTGATTTAGCTTACCTGGTGCCGGAGATTGGCGGTATCTCTGTCGAACCGGATCACAGCCAGAAGCGGTATCTGGTCAAGGCCACAACGCGGGATGGCTGTCAACTATCCGCCAGTGTGCTATCGGATGGCACATTGCGTCTTCTCGCGTTGTTAGCTCTGAAATATGACCCGGAACATCACGGCGTCTTGTGCTTCGAGGAGCCGGAGAATGGTATCCATCCGCGTCGCCTGACCCAGATGGTCGAGGAGATTCTGCATCCTCTGGCAACAGAGTTCGCGGAGGATGACCCGGTGTTACCCTTACGTCAACTGCTGGTCAATACTCATTCGCCGGTATTAGCACAAGCGTTGGGTAAGGAGAATCTTGAGCGAGAGTTGCTCTTCACCACGATGGTCAGTCAGACCGCGCCCGATGGCTTGGCGCGGATTACGCGGCTATATCCGGTGCAGGCGTCCGGGGAATTACGAGCCAACCTGGGCATTGGCGAGGAAGTCACCGCCTACACGCTAGGCGAAGTGATCGCCTACCTGGAAAGCGCGGATCCTAGCCATATCATCGCGCAACTGAGGGGTGCATGAAGCAGTTGGTGGTTGCGCTGTACGCGGAAGGCCCGACTGATGCGCGATTCTTGCCTCGGATTATCGGGCGCACGGCGGAACACTTGTTGGCGGGCTGCGACGTGGACATCCTCGACCCCATCGTGATCAATGGCGACATCCACCGCCTTTCTACGTTGCCCGCGCAGATAGTGGCCGCCGCGCAAAGAACGCACGGATACCACATCCTGATCGTGCATCAAGATGCCGACGCACCGAGTGAAGAGGCCGCGTTGCGCGAGCGGATTCAGCCGGGCCTGGACGCGGTACGCCAACAGCTTGGCGCGTATCAACAGACCATCATCCCGTTAATTCCTGTGCGGATGG
>SLSP01000503.1 GCA_007130345.1 Thermoflexales bacterium | reverse complement strand
GGGTCTGGTCTTGGAGCATAGAGACGCTCAATGACGCATCATCCCAGAGCACAGAATCGGCCCGACTGCAAACGGCAATGCTCTCTTGACCTGCCTCGAATTATGCTATACAATGGGTAAGGAATTGACCGGGAAACTCCCCCACAGCCCGGAGCCGGGATTGCTCCCCCGCAGGATTTCCGCATCCGTGCGCCGGGGGTAGATGTACGGAGAAGGGCGGCCTTTTGTACCGAAGAAGGGATTTAGACGGAAAGTTTCCGCCTAATACATGACTCTACTGAAAGAACCCTAAAAAATCCGATTTTTTAGAAACTTGATACGAGATGTAGATTTTCCGCGTGCGGATTTCATATATTTAGGTGGTCGCGTGTGGAAAAATCGGATTTTTGGACTTTTTTCAGGGGACTCAGCCCTGGTGCTTTCACAGGAACATCAAGCGCCGCGTCATCTGGAGTTGTGCATCGGGCCTTTGACGGCCAGCCGCTTCAGGGTGATGGGACGGTCAAAATAGCGGGCGACGCTTTTCGCCATCGTCAGGTCGGGCCAAAGGCCCAGGATAATCCGCTGCTTCTCCGGCGTCCTGAGCACCACTTTCACCTGGAAACTGCCCATCCCCCGCTGCACGCCCTCGAGGTCTACCTGGGCGATCTCGGCCATTGTGCCGCGCCACTCGGCAGTCTCCCAGGTGCCCGCTTCGGGGTCGATGTCCACGCGATACGGGCCGCGCGATAGCCACCATAAACTGTAGCCCAACTCGCTGAGGCAGAAGAGCAATCCGGCCAGGCACAAGATCAGCCAGAACCACCGCCCGGTATACCCGGCGACGATGCCGCCTAGCACGCTCCAGGTCAGCCACCCGAAGATGAGCGCGATCCCCGCGAACTGGATACTGGCCCATAACTGCGACCAGCGCGAACCGGTGTAGACTCGGCGCTGATCGGTGGGCGGCTCCGGCAGCACATCCCGCAGGCCGATGTCGTTAGCCACCAGTCCCCGCGTGGGGACGAGACACCGCGCTTTGCGTTCCATCCGCTACACCCGCTCAAAGGGATTGAACATTTTAGCGTATTCTTGCAAGGCGTAGCGGTCGGTCATCCCCGCCACGTAGTGGCAGACGACGCGATGTAGCGAAAGCTCGTCCAGCCTGGCCTGCTCGTCCAGGGGAAGTTGGCGTGGTTCGGCCACGTAAGCGTCGAAAAGCGCGGTCAGGATGCGCTCGGCCTTGATCTGCATCCGCACCACGCGGGGGTGACAATAGAGCCGGTCATAAAGGAAGTGCTTGAGTTCGCGGGTCTTGACCTGCATATCGTCCGATAGCGCGACGACCTTATCGGCATACGCGCGCACATCATCCGGCGAGCGCGCCTCCGCCTCGCGCAGATGTCGCGCCGTCTCGGTGATGAGATCGCGCACCATGATGCCCAACAGGCGGCGCACCACGCGATGCCGCCACATCCGGTTGAAGTCGGCCCCGTCCCAGCCGATGCTCGCCTTGATCTCTTCCCAGAGGGGCAGACCGTCCAGCGCGCCGGGATAGATGAGGCCGGAGCGCAGGCCGTCATCCAGATCGTGCGCGGTGTAGGCCAACTCGTCGGCGGGATTGGCTAATTGCGCCTCTAGCGTCCCACGCTTGTCGGGGTCGAAGCGGTTGGCGTCGGCCACGTCGTACTCGGTCTCGTGCTTGACCATGCCCTCGCGCACTTCCCAGGTGAGGTTGAGGCCCCGGAACTCCGGGTATCGGCGCTCCATTTCCTCCACGATGCGCAGGGAATGTCGGTTGTGGTCGAATCCGCCGTGAGCGTGCATCAGCCGGTTGAGCAGCGCCTCGCCGGCGTGCCCAAAGGGGGGATGCCCCAGGTCGTGGGCCAGGCAGATGGCTTCCACCAAATCCTCATTAGCCCCTAGCGCGCGGGCCATCGTCCGCCCGATCTGCGCGACTTCCAGGGTGTGGGTCAGCCGGGTGCGGTAGTAATCGCCCTCATAGTTGACAAACACCTGGGTTTTGTATTCCAGGCGGCGGAAGGCGGTGGTGTGGAGGATGCGGTCGCGGTCGCGTTGGAAGCGCGTGCGGTAAAGCGGTTCATCTTCGGGATACTCGCGCCCCCGCGAGTCCATACTGCGGAAACCATACGGCGCGAGAACTTGGTCTTCGGTCTTTTCCAGCACAGCGCGTGTGTGTAACAAGGGTCTCTCTCCTTAAATATTGATGATTGAGGGGCTATGGTAACTTAGCGGCTGATCTGCATCGCCAGGAGGCTGATAACCAACGCCACCAGCAGCACGATGGCAATGAAGCCACCCATCTGCCGTTCCAGGCGGGTGGGGCGGATGACGCGGCCCGAAATCCACAGGAAGACGCCGCCAGCCAGCCCGAATCCCAGGAGCACGCCGATGGTATAGGTGATGGCCTGGCTCATCAAGCGCGGCAAATCGACGGTGATGATCAGCCGCCCCAACAGCGCGATGGAGAAGCGGCTGCCCAGGAAGGCATAGCCCAGGGCGATCAGCAGCGCGGAGCCCATCATCAACAGGCCCAGCGCGCGCTTGGGCTGGCGCTCGATCCACCACGTCACCGCGCCCAGAATCCAGAGCGCCAGCGCGAAGGTGAAGATAACGATGGAGAGGAATTCCACGGCCATTACACGTCCCCCTGATGAGCCTTGCGACTGCGTAGGATGTGAATCCTCTGAAAAAAGTCCAAAAATCCGGCGCGGTTCATTCTCGAAAGAAAACTGCTTAACAGTTTGCTGTGTGCTAACGGATCGTCAAACGTCATGCGTCAAACGTCACCAATGCCAAGATAAGGAGGATTTTGACTTCCGGGAGGCAAATCCAGGTCAATTATGGATTCCATGACGTTTCACGTTTCACGTTTGACGCCGGAAAGTGTCAAGCAGTTCTTGTCAGCAGATACCTCAAAATGGACCATGCCAAAAATCGGATTTTTTGGGGTTCTTTCAAGATAACACGTCAGTCTTGTGAGCAAACCGCTCAAAAAATAGCTCGAAGTCCCCGTCTCGAGGACGGTTCAAGCGTGTACTACCGGTCTAGCCGCCCCCGAGGACGGGGGCTTAGAGCGTGCTCATAAAACTGGTTGGTTACCTTTCAGGGGATTCACCCTTATGATTTAATGATAGTGTAGAATAGCCAAAGCGTCAATTCGACGCTTTGGCCCAGGGTATAGTCGCGGATCTGACGATCCGCTCTGAGCGAGGCTAACCGAGGAGAAACTTCCGCCGCGCGGTACTAGCTCGAAGTCCCCGTCTTGGCACAGGTCTGACCGCCCCCGGGGACGGGGGCTTGGAGCGTACTCATAAAACTGAGCCGTTATGGCCCAGGATGCGATGCGAGGGCGTGCCAGCCGAGGCGCGTTACGTGGAATCGGTGTCGTCGTGATCCCAGCGCGGAATGACCACGCGGAAGCCGAGTAGCTCCGTGCGGTTCAGGGGGTAGTCGCGGTCGCGCACGAAGCTGCGCGCGAAGTCCTGGCTGGTGCCGAAGGAGCCGCCGCGAAACACGCGATGCGGCAATCCGGGATAATACGCGCTCGAAGTCCACTCCCAGACGTTGCCGGCCATATCCGCGATGCCATACACGCTATCCCCCGCCGGCGAATAGCGGCCTACAGGAGTGGTGGTGCCCGCGCCGCCCTCCGTCGTGTTGCAGAGCCGGGGATCGAAGGTATCGCCCCAGGGATACACGCGCCCGTCCGCGCCGCGCGCCGCCTTCTCCCACTCCTCTTCGGTGGGCAGCCGGCCGCCGACCCAGCGCGCGTAAGCCTCGGCGTCGTTCCACGAGACATCGGTTACGGGATGGGCCAGCAGAGCCTCCGGCGGGGTGATGCCCTGCCAGAAGGGCGGCGGGCGATTGCCGGTCGCCGCCACGAAGCGCGCGTACTCGGCATTGGTCACGGGCGCGCGGTCGATCCAGAACTCGGCCAATTCCAGGGTGCGGGCATCTTCGCCATAGAGGAACGGGCTTGCCGGGATACGCACCATCTCCTTGCCGTCGGTGGGGCGCACCCAGCGGGGGCCTGTGGGCAGATGGCGGCGGAGAGCGTCCCACGTCGCCTGGGCGCCCGGCGAATCCTGGGCGGCCAGGGCGCGCGCCGGAGACACTGCCCGCGCCCGGTCGCGCGCATCCAGGGCCAATAACAGCGCGTCGTAGGCGATGTTGCGCTCCTGGGCTGTGTCCAGGGCCGCTTGCAAAGCGCTGATCTGCGTTTCCACTGTGACCAGGCTTTCCTGCAACATATCGACCTCCGTGGTGGCCTGGATCAAATCATCCCGCGTCACCAAAAGCTGCTCCAGCACGCCTTCCGCAGCTTTGGGCAGATGGTCAATGGCCTGCTGATACGACGGATCCATGTCCAGCAGCAGCAGCAAATCCGCAGAGGCCGCATCGTAACAGCCCTCCTCCAACTTGTCGAGCGCGTGGGTGTAGATGCGGTGATTTTCCAGGGCCTGGCGTGCCGCGTCCAGTTGTTGATCCAGGCCCGGATAGTCTGGGGCGCGCTTTGCCAGCGACTCCAACGCCGTCACCGCCGCCTCATAATGTCCCGCAGAGAGCAACGCCACCGCCTCCGCGTACTGCCCCTCCAAATCGCGCCAAAGCTGGCGCTTCTGCTCCTCTTCGGCCAACCAGCTTGCCGCCAGGGTCAAGAGCGCGCCCACATCCCGATAATCGGGATCGAGATTACGCATCTCCACGCACAGCGTGACCACCGCGCCCCAATTCCCGGCGTGGATGGCCTCCTGCGCCCGCCCGTAGAGATCGGCCAGCGTGGCCTGGGTGCTGGCCGCGTGTTGGCCCGCGCGCCAGGCTTCGCGCAGCGCGCGGGCGAACTCGCGCGCTGTGGGATACCGCTCCTCCGGCGCTTTGGCGAGCACCTTCAGCAGCGTCGTCGCCACCTGCTCATCCAACCCCGGATTGAACTGGCGCGGGTCGGGCGGCGGCTCGTAGATGTGCGCGTGCAGCAGAGCCAGCGGCATCTCGCTCTCGAAGGGCACCCGGCCCGTGAGCAGCTTGTACGCCACCACGCCGAGCGAGTAAATGTCGGCGCTCGGCCCGACATCGGCTTCGGGATCGCCTTGCTCCGGGGCCATATACTCCGGCGTCCCTAGCCGCGCGCCATCGATGGTCAGGCCGCTATCGACCAACGACTTCACCAGGCCGAAATCCCCGAGCACCGCGTGGTTCTCTTCATCAAAGAGGATGTTGGCGGGCTTCACATCCCGGTGGATCAGGCGCTTTTTGTGCGCGTAATCCAGCGCGGCGGCCACCTGCTCCACAATGGAGATCACCATCTCCATGGGGAAGAGCGCCTCCCCTTTGCGCTGCACCAGACTGCCGCCGGGCAGATATTCCATAGCGATATACGGCTGCCCGCGATCTTCCCCGACCTCGTAGATATGCACGATGTTGGGATGCCGCAAACTGGCCGACCGGCGGGCCTCCACCACAAAGCGCTCGATGAGGTCCGATTGGCCGATGTGCGCCGGATGGAGCACCTTCAGCGCGACCACGCGATCCAGGCCCGGATCGCGGGCCTTGTAGACGATGGCAAATCCGCCGCGCCCGATCTCCTCGCGGATTTCGTATTTGCCAAGAAGTTTTCTGCCGGTCATCGGTGTCTGTTTCAGTGCTTCTATAAAGGGAGAAGGTAAATTCATTGCAACCTCTGTACTCGAAGATAACATTCCATAACGTGAGGCAAACTATTATAAATTTGTTGCCATCGCGCTTCTATTGTACAGAGATTACTCGATTATGCCAGACCATCAAGGGGGCCCCCTGAAAAAATCCGAAAATCCGATTTTTCCACACGCGACCTATTACTACAGCGCGGCTTACATAACTCCCCAGTTGACTATGCTCCACGGGGAACGTCAGTTCCCCGTTACGGCGCTCCGCTCTGAGCGGGGCTAACTGAGGAGGAACTTCCGCCGCACTACACTACCTATATGATCTTCGCACGCGAAAAATCTATCTGTGGGATCAAGTTTCTAAAAAATCAGGGTTTTTTAGGAGTCTTTCAGGCGAGCCATCAAGGGTATTGCGCGAAGATCACGGGCAAATAAACATGCGCGGCCCAGGGCCGGTGCTCCCAGTGCAGGGGCAGGGCCGGATCGCCGAGGTAGTGGTAACTTTCGGCAAGATATTCTCCACGGCTGCCGATGATGGCCGTCTTCGCTAACGTGGCCGCCACCCCCGGCGGCGCGGGCGCGGCTCCGAAGGTGGCCTGGTAGAAGGCGCGATGCAGCGGGGTGTGATCGGAGCCGACGCCTTGCCCGCTGCTGCCAAACGTCCCGATGGCGCCCGCGCCTGGCAAACGCAGCAGAGCCTCGTCCATCCCCGTTTGCAGTGGCTCAGGATGCGCGAAGTTGCCGGTGAAGCAACTCAGCGAGAGCACCAGGGGATAGCGCGGCGCGCGGCGCAAGGCCGGTAAGTCGTCGGTGTGGAAGAGCCGCCCGTGTTCCCATTGCTGGTACGCGCTGTGCCCCACCCAGTTGATCACCAGCGCGCCCGCGTCCCACGCGCGGAGCAGTCCCGCCCGCACCTCCGAGAGATTCTCGCAAACGTAGACGTTGTCGGGGTTGTCGGCGCAGTAGAGGCGCGTGACGGTGTGCGTGAGGGGCACATGCGCCGTGATCTTCTCGGCCTCGGCGGGGAAGTCGCCGGCGGGATCGGGGTCGTCGGCGACGAAGACGTGGCGCGTGTTCCAGTCGCCGGGCAGGGGCGCGGTCGCGTAGGTCACGAGCTTGGCGACGACGGCTTCTAGCTCCGCGTTGTCGTTGACGGGCAGCCGCCCCACCGCCAGATCGGGCAGCAGATCGTCGCCATCCACCAGCGCGTAGTAGTGATCCGCCGGAATCTCGCCGAGCCAGGGATCGGCAAAGGCCAGATACGGCGGCAGCAAGGTAGGCGTGCCTGTGCCCAGATGATCCAGCGGGTCCCACGTCCCATCCCCCACCAGGAGCAGGTACGCGGGGCGCGGGTTCCAGGCGGCGTAGGCGTGGGCGACGAAGGCGCGCAACGCTTCGGGCGACATTCGCCCGTCGCCGTGCTGGTCGTACACGGCCTCCGTCGGCGCGACGAAGGGCGTCAGGCCGCGCGCGCGGTGCAAATCCAGCAGCGGCTCCAGCGCGGGGATGAGGGCCTGGGGCGCGAGCACCAGGTAATCCGCTCCGCCCGGCTCCGCGAGGGGCGCGAGCGGCTCCAGCGGCGGCGCGGCGCGGATGCTGGCCGGGTCGAGGGCCAGGTAGGTGCGTGGGCCGGGCGCGGCGTCGGTGATTGGCCCTTGCGCGGGCCGGCGGATGGGCGCGTCGGCGGCGGTGATGTCGTAGACCAGCGCGCCATCGGCCAGGCCGGCGAGGGGGTAGCTGCGCGGCGCGGCCTCGCCGGAGAAGATGCCCACATCCCCCGCGACGCCGGCCAGCGGATAGCGCAGCGCGACCGCGTCCAGCCAGACGCCCTCCACGGGGACGCCATCCAGCCCCGGTAGCGTCAGGGTCAGCGTGTTGCTCCCGGCGCGGAGCGCGCTCGCGGGGACGCTGAACGTGGTGCTCACGGCGCGGGGGCCATCCCAGAGCAGGTCGCCCAGGGGCGCGGCGTTCAACTGCGCGGTGACGTGGTGATCGGGATTGGGGGCGGCGGAGGTGTACCCACGCAGCCAGAGGGTGAGCGCGGCGTCCGGCCCGGCGGTATCCGGCGCGTCCAGGGTCAGCGTGAAGGCGGCGGTGGCCGGGCACTGGCTCCCGGCGGGACGCTCCAGGCAGGCCCAGTACCAGGGATCGCCGTCGCGGGGAGAGGGGCGGCGGGAGTCGTAGTGGCGCTGTTCCGCGCGGAACACGGTGGCCCAAGCAGTGCCGGAGGGCTGAGGCGGCGGCGCATCCTGCGTCTCCATACGCAGACCGGGCGTCGTGCCCAGGCCGAAGCGGTAGACCTCGTGATCGGCCCAGCGGGTGGCTTGCGGGTCGGCGTAGAAGAGGAAGCGCTGCCCGGCGGCGTCCCATTGGAGCGCGATTTCCGCGCCGGTGGACAGGCGGTGCGCCTGGACGCGGGCCGGGTCGGTGGTGGCGGTGACGATGTCCGCCGCCTGGAGCGCGTCCCAGGGGAGGGCGTAGAGGCCGCGTTCCCGCAGGCGGAGTTGCGCTTGCGGCAGCAGTAACGTCGCGGGCGCGAGGGAAGCCGGGGGAAGCGCGGGGGCGGCGTAGGTGCGGAGCGCTGCGGGATTGGCGACGAGCGGTTCCAGCGCGGCCAGTAGGGGATCGGCGGGCAGGTCGGCGGACGCGGCTTGGAGCGGCGCGGCGAGTTGTACGACGGCCTCGGCGGTGTGAATCTGGGTCAGGCGGCCGGTGGTCGGGTCGTAATCCAGCGGGGCGAAGGTCAGCCGGGTCAGCCGCGCGCCGCGCAAACGGCCTAGCTCCGTCAGCGTGACGCCGGGGGCGGGCAGCGGCGGCGACCACAGCGCGGGCGGATCGGCGGGGGGCGTGAGGGCGAGCGGCGCGCGCAGGTAGCGGGTGGACGTGGTCAGCCCGCGCGTGGTCAGCGTGAACGCGCCGGTGGGCGGGAGCACGATGAGCGTGGTGGTGTAGGGGAGCGTGGCATGGCCGGGCGCGGTGGCCTGGAGCCAGCCGGGGGCGGCGTGGTGCGGCGGCGCGTCCCAGGCGAAGGTGAGCGTGGTCTCTGGGGCGGGCGGGGCGGCGTACAGGTGGGCTGGGATCAACAGCAGGGCCAGTCCGATGAGCAGCGCGTCGAGGGTACGCCACCTCGTCCGCGCGGCGCTGTTGGGACGGTCGTGTCGTCGGATGCTGTGATAGGTCATCATAAGCCGGGTCTCCTTTTGAGGTGAGTCAACGTTGCGTTCATTGTATGTCAATTTGAAAAGAAGGCTACGATTGACTCTACTGAAAAAACTAACGCAAAGGTTCACTTGAAAAAAGTCCAAAAATCCGATTTTTCCACACGCGACCTACTAAATATATGAAATTCGCACGCGGAAAATCTACATCTCGTATCAAGTTTCTAAAAAATCGGATTTTTTAGGGTTCTTT
>SLSP01000227.1 GCA_007130345.1 Thermoflexales bacterium | reverse complement strand
GGACGACGTAGCTGCGCCCCTCGCGGTCGCGGGGAAGGGCGGGGGCCGGCGCCCCATTGACGGTGACGAAGAGGAACGCGCGGTACGGCCCGCGCCGCACCGTCAGTGCGATGTCGGTTCCGGTGAAGGGGAAGGTCACGCGGTCCCCGCTCTGGCCGATGTCCGCGCCTTCTGGGCCGAGTGTCCACGTTCCCTCGAAGTGGGCCAGCCCAGTGCTGGCGACGTGGCCGCCGGGCGTGGCGCGGGCCGGGCGGGCGTGCCACGCTTGCAGCGTGGCGTAGAGTGGGCGGGCTTCTCTGTCCGGGCCGACCAGGGCGAAACCCCAGTGCTCCTCGGCGTTGGGCGTATCCCCTGGCGCGGCCTGCTCCGGGCGCGGCTGGAAGCCGTTGACGCACAGCGCGCCCATCCACGGCCACTCGCGCTCGGCGCGTTCCAGGGCGGCGCGGGTGTGCGCGGCCTGCGTCTCCGGCGTGACGCTGCCCCAGATGGAGTCCGGGCCGGGCCAGGCGGCGGGCTTGCTATTCCAGCCGAAGTGCGTGGCCCAGATGGCCTTGTCGTCCCAATCGAGCGCCTCCAGGGTCTCGTGGATGAGGACGGCGCGGGAGAAGTTGACCACGTCGCGGCGCACGCGGCGGTCGGCGGGGCCGGTGTTGAGGCCGTAGGGCTGCGCGGCGACCACGTCGAAGTAGGGCGCGGCCCCCGTCGCCGCGAGCATCTCCAGGAATACGTCTTCGGCGAAGTTCAGCTCGCCGACTTCGACGGTAGGGGCCAGCCCGCCGAGCACGATGCGGGCGTCGGCGTCGGCGGCGCGGATGGCCTCGGCGGAGGCGGCGAGTAGCGCGGTGTAGCCGAAGGGGTCGGCGCGACCGCCCCAGTGCTCGCCCAGGTTGGGATTGTGCCAGATTTGGTAGTACGTGAGCGTGTCGCCGTAGCGGGCGGCCACGGCCTCGGCGAAGCGGGCGAAGGCCACCGGGTCGGGCGGGGAGCCGGCCCAGGCGGGCGCGCCATCCAGCACGGCGAGCAGGCGCAGGTCGCGGGCCGCCGCTTCGCGCGTGATGGCGTCCCATGGCTCCCATCGGAAGTCGCCAGGGCTTGGCTCGATGGCGGCCCAGTCGAAGCGCTGGCGCACCATCCCCCAACCGCCGTCCGCGATGGTGTCCAATGCCCAGGCGAGATCGTCCGCCGGATACTGCTCCAGCGCGGCGTTGATGCAGGGCGCGGCCCTGGTATCGGCCAGGGGCGCGGGGAAGTCCGTCTCCCATCCGCGCGTCTGGTAGCGCCAGCGGGCGGTAAGCTGGACGGCGGCCAGGCCCGCGAGGAGCAGCAGCAGCCATCCCGCCAGCATCAGCTTGCGCGTGGGCTTCCGCATCGTGGGGTTACGCGGGCAACTGTTCAATCAGGTGGTCTACCTGAGCGGCGAAGTCGTCCTCGCGGATGGCGGGCGCGTGGAAGGCGACGGCGGCGACGGGGGCCTGGCAGAGCGCGTCTTCCATCAGATTGAAGATTTCTTTGTTTTTGGGAGACTCGCCGGTGCAGAAAAAGGCGGCCTGGCGGATGTCGTCCGCGTGCGCTTGCAGATAGGCGCGGGTGGGCATCGGCAGGCTGCTGGCGTAGACGGGCGTGCCGAGGATGAGCAGGTCATATTCGGCGGGGTTGTGTTCTGGCGGATGGATGTCCACGACTTTCTTGCCAAATCCGCCAAACACAACGCGGCCCATATTACCGAAATTTTTGAGACCCTTGCCCTTGATATCGACGGGGCGCGGCTTGACCTCTCGAATCCGCTCCAGGTCTGCGCCGAGGGCCTGGGCGATGGCCTGGGCGACGCGCTCGGTGTTGCCGGATGAGGTGTGATACACGACTAGGATACGTTGTGGGGTCATTTTTTCTCCTTGCTGGGCAGATCTTTTTTGTCTGATTTGGTTTTTGGCGGGTCGGGGGGCGTTTGGGGGCGCAGGGGGCCGAGGTTGCGCAGGATGACGAAGCAGGCGATGGTGCCGGAGATGGCGAGCACCCAATCGCCGATGCCGGCGGCTGCGCCGACGGCCGACATCGCCCAGACGACGGCGGCGGTGGTCAGGCCGTGGACGGTGCGGCGTCCGGTCATGATGGTGCCGGCGCCCAGGAAGCCCACGCCCTGCACGATGGCGGCCTGGATGCGGGTCATTTCGACGCGCATATTCTCAAAGCCGGTGATGATCACGAAGTCGGGGATCCGTTGGCTCATAATCAGCACGAGGCAGGAGCCGAGCGTGACCAGCATAATGGTGCGCAGGCCAGCCGGCTTCTTCTCCCACTCCCGCTCGAATCCGACGATGCCGCCGAGGATGCAGGCGCCGACAATGCGTGTGACTACTGTGAAATCGTCCAAATGAACCTCCTTTCAAAAGTGCAATGGCAAATTGCGAATGGCAAAGCGTCCGCCAGGCTTTGAGAGAGACGCTCCGTTTTATGAGTAGGCGCCAAGCCTCCGTCCTGGGGGAGGGTAAACCGGTAGGCTTGCTTGATCCGTCCCCTAGACGGGGACTTCGCGCTATTTTTTGAGCGAGTTGCTCGCAAAAATAAAGTGTTACACTGAAGTGTTATCCATCGTAAAAATGCAGGATCAACGGTGGTGGGTTTTGGGTTGAAGGATGGGTGCGTTTCATAATACTGGAAACCGTATGGATGGTCAAATGTGCTTGGCATTTGGCGGAAGTGCGGGTATACTGGAGTTATGAAATCGACGACACTTTCTCCCTTACAAATGGAACTGCGCGGCGCGATGGATGGGTGGGGTTGCCCGCTCTGCCGCCTGGTGGCAAAGGCCGAGATGACGTATCTCGATTCGCTGAATTACGAGCGCGTGCTGGATTTTAATACTTGGGACGCGCTCCAGGCGTCGCGGGGGATGTGCGAGCCGCATAGCCGTGCCTGGGAGCGCCTGAGCGGGTGCGCCCTCGGCCTGGCGATGGTCAATCGCGTGGTGCTGCTCAATTTGCAGCGCGCCACCGACCCGAAGAAATCCCCCGCCAAGTCCGGGCTGTTCCGGCGGGCGGCGACTCCGGCGCATCTGGCCGAGGCCCTCGAATCCTCCGGCGAGTGTCCGGCGTGTACGCTGGCCGCGGACACCGCCACGCGGTTCGCCGATGTGCTCCTCAAGGACATCCGCGAGTCGGAGTCGCAGGCGTTGCTCCGCGAGAGTGGGGGGCTGTGCCTGCCCCATCTGCGACTGACGTTGGCCCGCCCCGGTGCCCGGCGCGGGGAGTCTGATCTCATCGCCGTGCATCGAGAGGTGTGGGCCGCGTTGATGGCCGAACTGGAAGAGTTCATCCGCAAAAACGATTACCGCTTCCAGGGCGAAAAGATGACCCCCGGCGAGAGCACCTCCTGGCGGCGCGCGTTGGACATCAGCGTGGGGTTGAAGCGGGGGGCGTGAAGCGTCAAGCGTGATGCGTCAAACGTCAGAACTTCTTGACGTTTGACGCTTGATTGATGTTACTGCCGCACCAGCTTCCGCGCTATCGCGTTGTGTTGTTCGATGAGCGGCGGGAGATCCACCGTGAGCAGGTGGCCGTCTTCGACCACAAGCTTTCCGTTGATGACTGAGAGGTCAACGTGCTGCGGGTGGCAGAAGACGGTGGCGGCCAGCGGGTCGTGGATGGCCCCGCCCGCGTAGCCCAGGGTATCCAGCCGCAGGCCGATGAAGTCGGCGGCTTTCCCCGGCGCGAGTTGCCCGATGTCGTCGCGGCCCAAGACCTCGGCCCCGCCGCGTGTGGCAATCCACAGCGCTTCCTCGGCGGTCAGCCCGGCGGGATTCCCCTTGACGCGCTGCAACAACAGCGCCATCCGCGCTTCGGCCAGCAGATGCGAGCTATCGTTGCTCGCGGAGCCATCCACAGCGAGGCCCACGGGCGCGCCCGCGTCCAGATACTCGCGCACCGGCGCGATCCCCGAAGCGAGCCGCATATTGCTCGACGGGCAGTGGGCCACGCCCGTGCGCGTCTCCGCCATCACCTGCACCTCCTCGGCGTTGAGATGCACCCCGTGCGCGAACCAGACATCATCCCCAAGCCAGCCCAGGGATTCGGCGTAGGCGACGGGGCGCTTGCCGGCGGTGGCCTGGCAGTAGGCTTCCTCGTCGGCGGTCTCGGCCAGGTGCGTGTGCAGATGGACGCCGTAGGCGCGCGCCAGTTCCGCCGAGGCGCGCATCAGGTCTTCGGTCACGGAGAAGGGCGAGCACGGCGCGACGACGATGCGCAGCATTGCGTAGGGCGCGGCGTCGTGGTAGGTCTCGATGACGCGGCGGGTGTCCTGGAGGATGAACTCCTCGTCTTCCACCACGCTATCGGGCGGAAGGCCGCCGTCGCTCTCGCCGCGACTCATCGAGCCGCGCGTGGCGTGGAAACGCGCGCCCATCTCCCGCGCAGCGCGGATCTCGTCATCGATGCGGGCATCGTTGGGGTAGATGTAGAGGTGGTCGGCAGCGGTGGTGCAGCCGGAAAGCAGCAGCTCGGCCAGGGCGAGCTTCGCGCTCACGTAAACGGCCTCGCTATCCATCCCGGCCCAAATCGGATAGAGCGTCTTCAGCCACTTGAAGAGCTCGGCATCCTGGGCGGCGGGGACGGCGCGGGTGAGGGTCTGGTAGAAGTGGTGGTGCGTGTTGACCAGGCCGGGCAGGATGAGCATCCCGCGCGCGTCCAGCACCCGGTCGGCGGTCTGGGGGAGGGCGGCGGTCGGCCCGACGGCCTCAATCACGTTGTCGCGGATAAACAGGCCGCCATCGGGGATGCGGCGGCGGGCGTCGTCCATTGTGGCGAGCAGGGTCGCGTTTTGCAGTAAGAGTGTGGTCATAGTTCCTCCATAAATACTAAAGGTTGGGTTTCGTCAAGTGTAGCACAAGGCGGGGTGGGGGCAATTGAGCAAACCGCCAAAAATAGCTCGAAGTCTCCGTCTCGGTGAAGTGGGCTTGGAGCTTGCTCATAAACTTGATCGGTTATTGCGAGACTTTGCAAGCGGCAGAATTGTTCTATACTTTGGGAGAGGGCAGGGTTCGCTTTGTGGAGGTGAGCTTGTGGACAAGAGTAAGCGGAATTGGCTGATTGGCGGTGTGGTGGCTGTCGGAGTGTTGGTCTGTGTGTGCGGGGGATTGCTGTTGTGTTTTGGAAGCGGCCTCATTTTCTCTGTAGCCACGCAATCTTACGATGTGGTGGTCAGTGTGTCATCTCCAAGTCTGGTTCAGTCAGGAGATGAGGTGGTGGTTGAAGTCGTCATCGAAAATCCGACAACGGAGCCGCAAGTGCTGGACAGCATCGATATCGACTTGACGTATCTGGATGGATTTGACGTGCGCAGTTCGACCCCATCGTATCGCGGGATGATCTCGCTGGAACCGCTGTTCAATCAGCACTCCTTCAGTTTCGGCACCACCATTCCGGCGAGTGGTGAGTTGGTCGTGCAATTTCACGGCATCGCGCTCCGGTCAGGGGATTATGGCGGGCAGCTCGAGGTGTGTGTCAATACCCCAGGGAATTGTCAGGGGTATAGTCTCCGCACGGTGGTAGAGTGAAGGCCGTCGCGTTAGCGGGAGGAGCGGATTATGCAACTTTTCGGGGGGATTGAGGCCGGGGGGACGAAGTTTGTCTGTGCGGTGGGGGATGGGCCGGAGACGTTGCGCGAGGTGCGCCGCTTCCCGACCACCACGCCCCAGGAGACGCTAGGCCGGGCCATCGCCTATTTCCGCGAGATCCAGGCCGGCGGCGATATGCTGCGCGCGGTGGGCGTGGCCGCGTTTGGGCCGGTTGATCCGCGTCCCGGCTCGCCCACCTTCGGCCATATCACCTCGACGCCTAAGCCGGGATGGGCCAATACCGACGTTGTCGGCGAGTTGCGTGCCGCGTTGAACGTCCCCGTCGGCTTTGACACGGACGTGAACGGGGCGGTTCTCGGTGAGCATCGGTGGGGCACGGCGCAGGGGCTGGATACGGTGGTCTATTTCACGGTGGGCACCGGCATCGGCGGCGGCGCGCTGGTGGCGGGGAAGCTGCTGCACGGGATGATGCATCCAGAGATGGGCCATCTGCGCATCCCCCACGACCGCGAGGCCGATCCCTTCCCTGGCATTTGCCCGTATCACGGCGATTGCCTGGAGGGCCTCGCTAGCGGCCCGGCCATCGAGGCGCGTTGGCAGCAGCGCGGCGAGACGCTGCCCCCCGATCATCCCGCCTGGGATTTGGAGGCGCGCTATCTGGCGCTCGGTGTGGTCAACGTCATCCTCACACTTTCGCCGCAGCGCGTGATTCTGGGTGGTGGCGTGATGCAGGCGATGCTCTTCCCCCGCGTCCGCCGCGAGGTGCGGGCCTTGCTCAACGGCTATATCGCCGTGCCCGCGCTCACCGAGGGCCTCGACCGCTATATCGTCCCGCCGGGCCTGGGCGACCGGGCCGGGGTGCTGGGGGCCATCGCGTTGGCGCAGCACGCGGCAACATAGTTTCCCTTTCACATTTAACTGGAGGACAACAATGCAACCTGAATTTCGAGAGGTCGCGCCAGAACTTTTGACCGACAATGTCATCCACCTGATTGCTGAGGAGTGGATGTTGGTGACAGCCGGGCCGCCGGACGCCTTCAACACGATGACGGCATCCTGGGGCGGCCTGGGTAACCTGTGGGGCCTGCCCGTGAGCTTCGTCTTTGTGCGGCCTTCGCGGTACACCTTCGAGTTTATGAACCGGGCGGCGCAGTTCACGTTGAGCTTTTTCCCAGAGGCGTACCACGACGCGCTGATGTACTGTGGGACACATTCCGGGCGCGATGTGGACAAGATGGCCGAGACGGGCCTCACGCCGGTCGTGGGCGCGCATGATACCGTCCACTTTGCTGAGGCGCGTCTGGTGCTGGAATGTCGCAAGCTCTACGCTCAGGACTTCGAGCGCGACGGCTTTGTGGATCACGCGGTACGGCAGAAGGTCTACGGGAGCGCTACGGACTTTCACCGCTTCTATGTGGGTCATATCACGCGCTGCTTGACGCGCTGATTCCCGGATAACACGTCCGCACACGCCAACGGCCCCGCTATTAGCGGGGCCGTGTCGATTGCTGGGAGTGGCGTTAGATATCTACATTGACGCTCGCGCTGGTCGGGCCGGCGATGGGCAAGGTGAAGCTGAAGCAACTCCCTTTGCCGATCTCGCTCTCCACCCAGATACGCCCACCGTGAGCTTCCACCACCATTTTGCAGAATGTGAGGCCCAACCCTGTGCCGCGCCGCTCGTTCCCTTGCTCTTTGACCTGCCCAAATTTGTCGAAGATATGCTTCTGATATTCCTTGGGGATACCGGGGCCGGTATCGCGCACACAGATTTTGATCTGCTCATTGCCCACCATCCCCACCGAGGTAGTGATGGTGCCGCCCTCCGGCGTGTATTTGAAGGCGTTTGTGAGCAAATTGGCGATCACGCGCCCCACCAACTGTGGATCGCACATCACGGTGGCATCTGCGGCGCAGACGCTCATCTCCAGATTTTGCCCTTCGCGCTCGGCAGCGCCCTGCATCGCTTCGGTGTTCTGCTCTACCAGGGTGCAGACGTTGAGCGGCTCCAGGTTCAACTCGAACTTTCCCGCTTCCATCTTATTGATGTCGAGAATCTCGTTCACCAGTTGCAAGAGCACCTGATTGCTGTGTCGGGCGTTCTGCAACAGCCGCTTCTGGTCTGCGTTCATCTTGTCATCCAACGTCATCAGCAGCAAATCCATGCCCCCCATCAGCGCGGTGATGGGATTGCGCAGATCGTGGACAATCATGTGCGTCAGATTATCGCGCAGCCGTTCCGATTCCATCAGGTTGTCGTTGGTCTTCCGGAGCCGCTCGGCCAGCGTGCCCGTGAGCCAGCCGGTCATCAGCGTGGGGATGGTGAGTGAAATCCAGTTGATGACGAGCAATGGCCCGCGCTCAGAGGGCGTGAAGGACAGATTCCACAAGTCCGGCAGTTGCCATATATCGGGGAATTGGTATTGCAAGTACAGGATCAGGCCATAGCCGAACGCGCACAACGCGGAGATAGTGAGCGAGCCTTTCCGCCCCAACAAGAACGAGGCCACTGCCGCGATGAGCAGATAGAGGGCGATAAGCGGGGTCAGCGGGCCGCCGGTGTAGTGGATTGCCAGCGTGATGATGACGGTGTACGCGAGCATAATGCCCCAGGAGATTGAGCGCACCGGCCACCCGGATTGTAATCCGAAGAGGCCCACAATCGTCACCATAAACGAAATCAGCACCAGGATGGCCGTTTCCAGCGTGGCGATTTCCAGCGAGACGACCTGGGGGCTGGTGGTGACGAGCATCAGCGCCAGCCCGACGGTGACGACGCCGGCCACCATCAGGGCATTGCGGAGGTCGCGTGCCTCGTCGATATAATGCGAAGATAGCGCGGGTTTGGCTTGTTTAGTCATAGTGTATCCTTGATATGCGCTTGCGCTGCGACAGGGATGCGGAACTCTGAGCCTGTTACCGGGGTAAGCGGCGACGCCCCTTACTTATTCCAGTGTAGCCGAAATTTTCAGCAATGTCAAACCTGATGGGTGCATTTCAGGGTAGGGGGCCTCTGTTGATTTTGCCGCGCAAGACGAAGAGGAAGCGGCGCATCCAATCTCAGGCCACCGGCCACGCCGGGATCGCCGCGTCAATCTCGGCCATCAGGCGGAGGGTCTCCCCTAGCGCGGCGACGATGTGCTGATAGTGTGCCATATCGCCGTGGGTGAGGACGCGCCCGCGCCGGTCTTTGAGCCACTTGTGGAG
The DNA here is from genome assembly GCA_007130345.1 of Thermoflexales bacterium. GTDB lineage: Bacteria > Chloroflexota > Anaerolineae > B4-G1 > SLSP01 > SLSP01. The sequence continues at coordinate 375 of SLSP01000227.1, read as the reverse complement.
CACCTGGTAGCCGCCGATCTGGAAGTCCCACACGGCGGCGGGAACGCCCGCGAAGTATTGCGTCTTGTTGATATACACGCGGCCTTCCTGAGACCTGTCAGGTTTTTCAAAACCTGACAAGTCTGGCGGCGTGTACTTGGGATAACCGCCACGCGGCGCGACTTCGTCGCTGCCGCGGATGGGGAAGCTGACCGCGCTCTCGTGAATCGCGGGGGAGTCCAGCAGGTGCAGCGCGATGAGTTCGCGGCCCAGGGCGACGAGGTGCCAGAACAGGGCCGGGTCGCCGGTGACGGGCACGCGGGGGAAGTCGATCTTGAGAAACTCGGCGTACCGCTCGCGGTAGGTGGGGCTGTGGAAAATGGCGTAGATGTAGGC